>CAMZBG010000001.1 GCA_947304495.1 uncultured Clostridia bacterium
AATAATTATATAGAATTAAGAGGAGTGTGATACTAAATGAATAGTGGATTGGTTCCTGCAAATACGAAGAGATCAACTTTGATATTGGGAATGTATAGACCAGTTCCGGATTTAGTTATATTGGTAAGTGGAACAGCAATAACTATTGCTATGCTTATGATATTCAATAATGCTGGAACACTTATTATGGTCTTATCGAGCATTCCGATGTTACTTGGGGCATTTCTAACAATGCCGTTACCAAATTATCATAATGTTTTATGTGCATTACAAAGTATATTAAGGTTTTTTCAATCAAGAAGAAATTTTATATGGAGAGGTTGGTGTTTGAGAAATGAGTTCAAAGACAGGAAGTAAATATACTGAAGATTGGTTACCAGTTAAAAATATTGTCAATGGTATGATTGAATTAGATAATAAGATGAAAGTTACTGGTGTAAAGATTAGGCCTAGAAATATCTTTATTTTGGATGATAATTCTAGAAATAATATTATAGCTATGTTAAGAACATTTTATGATTCAATCGATTTTGAATTTTGGTTAGTGTCAGCTGATAGACCGGTAGATATAGATAATTATCTAGCTACTTTACAGATTCAGTATAATCAAGAAGGAGATCCGCGTATTAAGAAATTAATTAGTCAAGATATAGAGAAAGCTAATAATTTTGTGAGAAATGTTAGTGATACGGAATTCTATATATTGTTTAAGGAAAAGAATGTCGATCTTATTCAGAAAAGATTAAGAACATTGATGATGGGATTATCTAATGCTGGGCTTGATTCTGTTCAGACATCAAATACTGATTTGAGAGTTTTGTTGGATAGTTTTCTAAATGGGGGAATGACTACTGAAAATAAGGTGGTGTTGCCACAATGAATTTTAAATCACAAATAGCTCCTAAGGGGTTACAATTTAATAAATCAGATTTTATGATTAGTGGTAAGTATGCAACTGTTTTGACAGTTATATCTTATCCTAGAATTGTTGGATCTGGATATTTATCTGATTTGACTAATATACCTGGTGTAAAGGTAGTTATTAAGCATATTCCAGTACCTTCTACAATACTTACAAAGATGCTTAATAAGGAATTAACGGAGTTAAGACAGCAATATCAGACTGAAAGAGATAATACGATTATGGAAAGAATCAGACAGGATATTGATTCTTTGGAAACTTTTATTCAACAATATACACAATCACAATCTAGAAGTTTTGATTTT
Source organism: uncultured Clostridia bacterium (assembly GCA_947304495.1). The sequence goes on from CAMZBG010000001.1 coordinate 1,228, forward strand.
CAGATGCATATTATGCTTTTAGCTGATAGTAAAGAAGAGTTAGATAATAAGAAGGCTAATTTAAAAACATATTTGGACTCATTAGAGATGAGCGCTATTCCTTTGATGTTTGAGCAGGAAAGAGTACTTAAATCTATGTTACCAATATTTGATAAGCAAATAATCGAAGATAGAATTGGTTCTATTATGCCATCGCCAACGATGGCTACGATGTATCCATTTATTTTTGATAGTTTAAAGGATGATGGATTATCAACATTACTTGGTGTTGATTTCTCTGGTGGAGTAGTTTTATTTAATCAATTCTTATATCAAATTAAGAAAGAAAATAATCGTAATAATGCTAATATGATTATTTTGGGTGCATCTGGTAGTGGTAAATCTACGGCTGCTAAATTATTACTTCGTGCTCATATAAGAAATGGATATCAAATGGTATGTGTCGATCCTGAAGGTGAACTTACGGAAATGACCAATAATTATGGTGGTGAAGTAGTTGATTTAGGTAAGGGTGGACAATATGGAATGATTAATCCATTAGAAATAGTTATGGATAGTGATGATGAATTAATCCATGAAAAGGGTTTAGGATATACGGTACTTACAACAACTATTCAAACTTTAAAGGCATTTATGAAGTATTATTCTCCAAATATTGAAGAAGATGTATTAACATTATTTGGTGAATTAGTACTTGAGACATATGCTAGATTTGGTATTGCTTATAATACTGATTTTTCAAATTATAAATCTAAAGATTTTCCAATTATGCAAGATGTTTATGTTACGGTAACAAGTAAGCTTACTTCAATAACGGAAAAAACACATGAAAGAGATGTATTAGAAAGATTAGAATTAAAATTAAGACCATTGGTTAAGGAATTACAATATTATTTTAATGGTCATACGACAATAGATGTTACTAATGATTATTTAGTATTCAATATTAAAGATGTAATGAATTCTGATGTAAATGTTAGAAATGCATTATTATTTAATGTATTAAAATATGCTTGGAGTTTATGTTTAAATCCAAATAAGAATACAGTTATGTCAGTTGATGAAGCTCACGTATTATTAGGTTCTGGAAATGAACTTGGGGCTGAATTCTTAGCTCAAGTTCAAAGAAGAGCAAGAAAATATAATACGGGAACTATTATCATAACACAACAACCATCTGATTTCGTTGCTAGTAATATGATTATGCATGGTAAAGCAATATTTGATAATGCTTCATATTATTTAGTAATGGGATTAAGAAAACAAGCTGCTGAAGATTTGGCTTTGTTGGTTGATTTAAATGATAATGAAAAGGAAAATATTAAGAGATATAGTCAAGGAGAGGCATTGTTTGTGTGCGGTAATAGACGTATGCAGATAGATGTAACTTTATCAGATGATGAATTAGAATCATTTGGTTCTGGAGGAGGACTATAGACCAGAAGTAAGTTAGGTGGTGGTATATATGGATTACAATGAGGATTATGAAAATGAAGAACCACAATTGCCAGAAGAGGAATCTGACAACGGGAATAAACCAAAAAGTGCTATGAATAGAGCTGCTGATGCAGCAATTGCTTCAAGAAATCCATATGCTATGGCCGCTGGTGCTGCTGCCAAGACGGTAGATAGGGTACGTGAAGGTGTTAGAAATAAAAATAAACGCCCATTACCAGGAAATTCAGGTGCTTCTAATCAAAATGAAACTGATGGTAATGGTGGTGAAGCACCTAAACAAAATGGTGGTGGCATAACTTCTGTTATGGCACTTAATAACGATGATTCTAAGGAATCTGTAGCAATAAAAATAATGAAGAATCCAATGACAATTAAGATTGCTTTAGTGTTAATTCCAGTTGTTATTGGACTTCTTTTCATAGTGTATATTATTATGGTTATAACGGGATATGAAGGTATGGATGGAATGGCTATTGATGGCTATTATAATATACAATGTAAAGAAATGACCGTAATTTTTACGGATAAAGATAATGGTTATGCAATAACGGGTACTGGTACTTATGATCTAGAGACATATGTGGCAGGGGTTATTGCTGGTGAGGTTGGTTTTTTTGGAAATCTCGAAGTTGATAAGGCTTTTGCAATAGCGGCTAGAAGTTATGCTTTGTCTAGGGAAAGCAATTGTACAATTGAATCTAGTGATAGATATCAGGTATTTAGAGAACCTACAGCTGGGGGAACTGATGATTTGGCAATTCAAGCAGCAAATGAAACTAAGGGACAAGTGTTGCTTCGTAATAATCAACTTTTTAGTACACAGTATGATGCTTTTGCGTGCATTGATAAGGATGAAAATTATTATACAGTTGCTCAAGGAGAACAAAAGATTCCAATTTCATGGGTAGAATCTAAGATTAATCCACAAAGTGTACCCCATTGGTTTATATGTAATGGAAGAGAAAATTTACAAAATCATCATGGTAATGGTATGAGTCAATATGGTTCATTATATTTAGCTGAAGAATTAGAGTATGATTTTAAACAAATATTAAATTCTTATTTGGGTGATGAGGTAACTATTAGTCGTAAGGGATTTATTGGGAATATTGATAACTTAGAGATAAAAACGACATTAGATTCTAAACCATTATCGGGCACAGGTATAAGACTAGATCAATTCTTAAGTAGTAATGGTAGTTCTATGGAAGAGTTAAATGATTATGTTCGTTCAAGTGTTGAATATCAAGGTGTTGGTACTAGAGCTGGAGTAGTTGCAGCTGGGGTATCATTAATTAACTTTTTATATGATGGTTATAAAGTAAGAATACCATATTGGTATGGTGGAAAATATCAAAAGATTGGAGTAGATCCAACCATTGGTGCCTATGATCCAAGTATGATGACACCTAATGGAAACGTATATTATTACAGGGGATTTGATTGTAGTGGCTTTGTTAGTTGGGCGCTTAGAAATGGTGGATATATGGTAGAGTATAGAACTACTAACAGGATATTTAATAAATATGGTACTGATTATTGTAATGTAAATGATTCTTCTTGTATAGGACAACCAGGGGATTTGATAGATTCACCAAGATGCCACGTTCAGTTAATTGTTCATACGGATGAAGCAAGAGGTAAATATATTATTGCAGAATCTACAGGTAAGTATGGAGTAATAATGCGAGAATGGGGTATGCATCAGGGACACTGTGGCGGAGCAGAAACTTATATATTACATATGGATGATTTTTATGAAAATAGTGCTAATGTAGATCCGAATTATTAAAGGGGTAAAATATGAAGAAAAGATTATTAATTACGATTGTTTTGATATTATTTTTAACTGGATGTAGTTGTGAATATGATTTGACGATTGAAAATGATATATTTAAGGAAGTAGTTAAATTTGGTAGTAACGATACGAGTGAAGTGTCAAATTTTTCTATGAATTGGAAAATCCCTACTAATAAGGAAGAATATGAATTTGGTTTAGACGAAGAAGCAAATCCAGAATATAGTAGTAAATTATATGATTATAATTTAAATGGAAATGTTTTGACATTTAATCATGATTTTACGATGAATGCATATATTGATTCATCAGCTGTTTCTTTATGTTATGATATGTTAAGCGTTACTGAAAGAGGCGATGATTTAATTATATCTACAGGTAAAGAAAATATGTGTTTTACTAATTATCCTACTTTAGATAGTTTAAGAGTAAAGATTAAAGTTGATGGGCAAGTAGTTAGTAATAATGCTGATAGTGTAAATGGAAATACATATATATGGAATTTTAGAAAAAATAATGCTCTAGATAAAGGAATTAATTTAGTTGTTAGAGAAGTTAATAATGCAAATGAAGGTAGTAGTAGTAATAATTCTAATAACAATAATAATTCAGTTACTAGAAAAGATGATTATTCATTTTATATCTTTTTTGGTATATTGTTAATTGTAATGCTATCTGTGTATTTTATAGTAAATAAATTTAAGAAAAATAAAGATGTAATGGATGATTAATCATTCATTTTTCTTGCTTGTTTTTTTCATACGTGATATAATCTTATTTATGAGCGAGGTGTATAAAAATGAAATTTAAAGCAGAACCTAGAGATGCCTTAATATTTGGAATTTTTTGTATATTTTTGTTATATGTTTGTGCTATTGCGGTGTTGAATGCATCATCACTTGCTAATGAAGGAGTGTTTTATGGAATTGTTCCTTTTAAAGCGTTTACACCAAAATATATTAGTTCAACATTCGTGTTATTCTTTTTAAGTTTATTAGGTATATTTACAGCCGTTAGTTCATACTTTTTTGAACGTGAATCTGGTTTTGGATTTAGTTTAGGGGCAAAGAAGAATGATGGATATGCTAGATGGGCTAAAAAGAATGAAATAAAGAAGCAGTTAAAAGAAGTAGATCCTAAGGCATATACTGCTAACGCTGCTGGAATGGTTGTTATAAATGATGGTAAAACGTTATGGGTAGATGATGGAGAGGCTCATAATATTGTAATTGGTGCTACTGGTAGTGGTAAGACACAAGCAGTTGTATTTCCAATGGTTCAAAGTTTGGCTAAAAAAGGTGAGTCAATGATTATTACTGACCCTAAAGGTGAAATTTATGAAAATACCGGTACAATGTTAAGAGAACGTGGTTATAATATTATTTTGCTTAATTTCCGTAGTCCACAAAATGGTAATGGATGGAATCCAATGGCATTACCATATCAATTGTATAAAGAAGGAAATAATGATAAAGCAATAGAGTTATTGGATGACTTAGCACTTAATGTTTTGTATGAAGAAAAAAGTGGTAATGCCGATCCATTCTGGGAAAAATCAGCTGCTGATTATTTTACAGGATTAGCTTTAGGTTTGTTTGAAGATGCTACAGAATCACAAATTAACTTAAATAGTATGAATTTGATGTCTAGTTTAGGTGAAGAAAGATTTGGTGGACCAAATAATAATTATATTAAGGAATACTTTAATATGAAGGATCCATCACGTCCTGCGTACGTAAATGCTTCAGGTACTGTTTATTCAGCTGAAGATACTAAACAAGGCGTTTTATCAACATTTAAACAGAAAATTAAATTATTTTCATCACGTGATAATCTATCAGAAATGCTATGTCATAGTGATTTTGATATGAAAGAAATTGGTAGACAAAAAACAGCAGTATTTATGATTGTGCAGGATGAAAAGAAAACATTACATCCTTTGGCAACAATATTTATTAAACAAGTATATGAAACACTTATCGATGTTGCTCAAGAATCTGGAGGTAAATTACCATATAGAACAAACTTTATTTTGGATGAGTTTGCTAATATGCCCCCACTTAAGGATGTAACGACAATGGTTACGGCTGCACGTTCTAGACTTATTAGATTTACTTTCATTATCCAGAACTATGCTCAGTTGACACAAGTATATGGTAAGGAAAATGCTGAAACAATTAAGGGTAACTGTAATATTACTTATCTTATAAGTAGTGAATTACAAGCACTTGAAGAGCTTAGTAAATTATGTGGTGAAAAGAAATCAAAAGATAAAGATAAAACAGCATCTACACCATTAGTAACGGTTAGTGATTTACAAAGATTACAACAATATGAAACTATTTCTTTGAGATTGAGAACAATGCCATTTAAGACAAAACTTGTTCCTAATTATCTAATGGATTGGGGTAGAAAATATGAAAAAGCTACTTATCCAAATAGACCTAAACAACAATTAGAATTATTTGATATTAGGGAATATGTTAAGGAACAAAAAAAGAAAAAAATGGAAGAAATGATGAAGAATTCAGCTAATAATCCTGCTGGTAGTTCAACTGGAATGGGTTCTATGGGTGGAATGGGAATGGGCCCTATGGGACCAGGACTATCTAGTTCAATGTTTGGTTCAAATCCATTTGCTATGGGTAATCCATTTATGAATAGTTCTATGGGTAGTCCAATTGGTGGTCCTACGCCTACACAACCTAAGGGTGGTAATTTTAATGTCGATGATTTGGTTAAGAGAATAGATGCTAAAATTGCTGAATTAGAAGAAGAAGAAAGAAAAGAAAAGGAATTAGAGGAAGCAAAAGAGAAAGAATTAGCGGAGAAGAAGGATGATGTTGTCGATGTTGAAGTAACTCCACATGTGGATGAACCTCAAAAATCGGTAGTAGTTAATATTAATAATCAACCAAAAGCTCCTGAAAGTCCAGTGATAGAAGAAGATAACGAAAATGAAAAAAGTGATGTAAATGTAACAGTTAATGTTAATACACCACAGGTAGATAATAAAACATTGTATAGCGATAACACTGATGATGATAATTTCTTTGATGATTTCTTTAGTGATGAATAGAGAAGATTTATTAATCTTCTTTTTTTATGTAAAAAAATATCCTTAAAATAAGTTATAAGGATATTTATTTGGTAGGGGTATTTCAAAGTGGAGTAACTCTTTGGTAGTAGGGTGATAAAATGATAATTCTTTGGCAATTAGGGCAATATCTTCTTTATTATCATTTATGAAATTTTTATTATATTTATGATCACCATATAATGGATAACCTCTACTTGAGAATTGTACTCTTATTTGATGATGACGTCCGGTTTGAAGATTAATTTTTACTAGTGATAAATTATCTTTAGATGAAATAAGATCATACGCTAATGTAGATAGTTTTCCATCTTTTGAATTACTAATATACGAAGTATTAGTTTTTTCATCTTTTTTTAAATAATCTTCAAATATATCATGCTTTTTAGGAATTCCTTCGACAATAGCGTAGTATGTTTTATGAAATTCTTTATTTATAATTTGTTTATTTAATCTTTCGGCAGCTTTGCTGGTTTTAGCAAAGACCATGATACCAGATACAGGTCTATCTAATCTATGGACTAGTCCTAAGTAGACATTTCCTGGTTTTTGGTATTTATTTTTTAAATATTCTTTCAACATAGTTAATAAATCTAGATCATTAGATGAATCTTTGCATACTGGAGTATTGTTTGGTTTTATGACAACTAGAAGATGATTATCTTCATATAAAATATTATTTTTGGGAAATTCTGCCATATATACCACAAGGAAGAGTAAGATTGTTTTCGGTAATAGGTAAACCTATTTCTCCAGTTTCAATATTACTATTTTCGAATGTTAGGGAAAGAATATTTTTTAATGATGTTGGAGATAAGCTAGTTGTATAAGAGTTTATTAATAGAAAAGAATAATCTTTGTCTAATAATTGTTTGGTTTTATTTAGTAATTCAGCAATATCATCGGCATAATGCCATACTTCTTTATTTGGGCCTCTACCATAACTTGGTGGATCCATGATAATTGCGTGATAGGTTCGGCCTCTTCTGATTTCACGGTCTAAGAATTTCATAACATCTTCTTGAATAAATCTAATGGTATTGTGTTCTAAGTGGCATAGTTGCATATTTTCTTTAGCCCAGTCGATAATACTTTTAGAGGAATCAACATGGACAACTTCTTTGGCGCCAGCACTAGATGCTGCCATGGTAGCACATCCAGTATAAGCAAATAGATTTAGAACACGAAAATCTTTAATGTTAGATGATGATATTTTATCGATAATGTAATCCCAATTTGTTGCTTGTTCTGGGAAAATACCTGTATGTTTAAAATTAGTTGGGCTTACTTTAAAGGTTAAATTTTTATATTTTACAGTCCAAAATGGTGGTAATTTTTTCTTAAATTCCCAATAACCACCACCGGTATTAGAACGGTGATAATAGCCATCCCATTTTTTCCATATAGGATTATCTGTTTTATTCCATACGATGGTTGGATCTGGGCGATTTAGAATAAAATTACCCCAACGTTCTAGTTTTTCTTTATTACCTGTTGCAAGGCATTCATAATCTTGCCAATTATTACTAATATTCATATAGTTCTCCTTTACAAAGATAATTTTAACGTAAAAAATAATAAATGTCTAGTATTATTATTTTATTGAAAATAAATATAATAAATGGTATAATTTTATTAGTTTTATGTGGAGGTTATCTTATGAATAAACGTGGTTTTACTTTAGTTGAACTTTTGGCTACTTTAATTATTTTAGGATTAATAGTATCTTTGACAATTGTTGGTATTAATACAAGTGTTAATAAAGCTAAGGAGAAAACTGAAAATGTATTTGTAGGTGTTGTTCGTGATGCACTTAGGATGTATATTGACTCTGATGCCAAACGACTTTCTTTTGATACTAGCAGTTTTTGTACAATAAGTAAGACACATGGAAATGTAAATGTTTATAAGGCAACAGATGAGTTAACATTTACGGCTGTTTTAGATTCTAAATATGTTCCATTAACAAAAAATGAATTTTTAAATCCAGCAAATAAGGATACTGATAGGTATGAATGTAGTGATAATGGAACACTTGAAATATATCGTGATGAAGATTATGTATATTACTATAAGATATCTAAATCTAGTTTGGGATGCTTAAATGATGAGGATGGATATATTACTAATTTACCAGATTGCAATTAATTAAATCTGTGATAGGGGTGGATGTGATGATAATACTTTTAGTTATATTGTTTTGGGGAATAGATTTTGTAAGTAAACTTATTTTAGTAAAGAAATTATTTCCTAATCAAAGTATTGTGGTTATCAATAATTTTTTAAATATAACTTATGTTAAAAATACTGGAGCAGCATGGAATATATTTGATAATCATGGATTTTTGGTATTAGTTGTATCAGGTATTATCATTGCTGGTGTTATAACTTATATAAGTAAAAATAAGCTAAATACATTAATAGAAAAGATTAGTTATGCAATGATATTAGGTGGAGCAATAGGTAATTTTTTTGATAGAATTTATTATGGATATGTAATCGATTTTATCGATGTGAATATTTTTGGTTATGACTATCCAATATTCAATTTAGCTGATTCATTTATTGTAATCGGAGTTATTTTACTTTTATTGTATACTTGGAGGTGCGGTGATGGAAATAGTAGTAGAAGAAGCACAAAAAATAAGAATAGATAAATATCTGATGAATAATACTGAGATGAGTCGCAGTAAAATACAGAAATTAATAGATAATAATAGTATTTTAGTTAATGATAAATGTGTTAAGGCAAGTTATAGTTTAAAAGATGGAGATGTAATTAAAATATTAGAAGATACGAATGAAGATATTGATATTTTACCAGAAAATATTCCTTTGGATATTGTATATGAAGATGAATATTTATTAGTTATAAATAAGCCATCAGGAATGGTTGTTCATCCAGCTCCTGGTAATTATCATGGGACTTTGGTCAATGCACTTATGTATCATTGTAATAATAATTTGTCACAGGTAAATGGCAGTGTTAGACCAGGAATAGTTCATCGTATAGATGCTGATACATCGGGACTTTTATTAGTGGCTAAAAATGATATGGTGCATAATGAATTAGCTAAACAGATTAGTGAAAAGAGTGTTGTTAGGAAATATGTGGCTTTAGTTCATGGGGTAATTTTTGAGGATAGTGCAACGATTGATGCTCCGATTGGAAGAGATATTCATGATCGAAAGAAGATGTGTGTTACAGGAGATAATTCTAAAGAAGCTATTACACATATTAGAGTACTTGAAAGATATAGGAATAGTACGCTTATAGAGTGTGTTTTGGAAACTGGAAGAACACATCAGATAAGAGTACATATGAATTATATTAATCATCCAGTGGTAAATGATCCAGTATATGGATATAAGAAATTAGATGATAAAGATTTTGGACAAATGTTACACGCTAAAGAAATTGGCTTTGTCCATCCAATTACGAAAGAATTTTTAGATTTTAAGGTGGATCCACCTAAAAGATTTTACGAGATATTAGAAATTTATAAAAATGAATAGGTGAAAAATATGGATAATATTAAAATAGATGATAAAGAAGCTATTGTTATGAATCTAGTACATTATTTTGTTACTGAAAAGAATTATAATCCAGTTGTTGTCCATGGGATAAATGATGAGATATGGTTAGAGAATATGGATAATGAATATAAGATTGTTAGAATAGTTTCTAGGTATATTCATAATGATGAGCAGTTAGGATTTAATCGATTTAGATCAAAACAAATTACGAAGAAACTTAGACTTAAAACATTATCATTTAAGATGCATGTACTAAGTATATATGTTAATTTGGGTGAGAATGTTAAATCATTAAATGAAGATGATGCGGGTAATTTATCATTATTTGTCAATAGTTTACAGGATTTTAAGGATAATTTAGCTTTGTTAGAAGTATTTCCAGATATTGTTGAGAAAACTCATCATGATGAAAAGGGAATAGAATTATTGTTTAAGATAACTGAAGATATTAATACTACCAATGAAAAAAAGAATAAGAAAATGGATAAGATATTTTCAGCTAAGAAACCAATTGTTACATATGTGTTAATAGCGTTATGTGTCATAATGTTTATTATATCTGGATTTGGTTATGATACGGAGACTTTGGTATTATTTGGTGCTAATTATGGACCACTTGTTAGAAGTGGAGAAATATATAGGTTAGTTACATGTATGTTTTTACATGCGGGATTTTTACATATATTTCTCAATATGTATTCACTATTTATAATTGGACCAAGAGTAGAGGATTTCTTTGGAAAATGGAAATTTTTACTAATATATTTGGCTAGTGGAATAAGTGGTAGCTTATTATCAATTGGTTTTAATGGAAATGTAGTATCAATTGGTGCTAGTGGAGCAATTTTTGGCTTGTTTGGAGCACTTATATATTTTGGATATACTTATCGTGGATATATTGGTGCTATGGTAAAAAGTCAAATTGTACCTATTGTAGTTTATAATTTGTTTATGACTTTTATTATTCCTGGAATAGATATGTGGGGACATATTGGGGGACTAATAGGGGGACTTATTATGGCTAATCTATTGGGAACTATTGAGAATAAAAAATATAGTTTTAGTAATATATTTTTGTTTATAATTTATTTTGGTTTTTTGATATATTTAGGTTTATATCGATAAAAAGGATGATTTAATTCATCTTTTTTAAATTTATTTATGGTATAATGTAATAGGTGATAGTATGAATGAGAAAATTGAAAAAGTTATTTTTGGCTTTAAAGAAAGAACTGTTGAAAAGGCAATTGCTGGATTTACAATAGAGACAGATAATGAACTTACAGATAAGGTACGTGCATATTTGGATACGCTTAATGATGATGATATTAAGGCAGTTCAAGCGTTTTTGAATAAGCTATTAAATTTATGTTATAATGGTCAATTATATGAAATGGATATGGTTCCTAATGAAGTAGAAATGATTAATAGTCTATCAGAGGAGGAATTATTTCTATTTAAAGAAACTATAATATATTTTAGTGGTAGATTATCTATTCCAGCTAATATTGATTTATTAAAGAAAGCATATTATTTAGAAGATAATAAATATATTAAATTAAATATTACTTTTGCAACTTTAGGCAGTTTTGATGAAGAAATAGAACTTGATTTTGTCAGAAGAATTATTCCTGATAATGAATATGATGTTATGATTCGTTCATGGACAATGGCATTTTTTATGAATGCTGCTAATCCGTATGAGTATAGGGATAATGCTGGTGATTGGACTGCTGCAAAGATGCCTAGAATTAAACGTTTAGCTATAAATGATGAAGGCAATCCTAAATTTAAGAAAGCTATGTCTTTTAGGCTATTTGATTTGGTTGTAATATATTTATTTTTAGAAAGCCGCAAAGGGGATACGTTAACTGAAGAGGAAAAAGGGATTGTTAGAGATGCACTAATAGATTATCAGCTATATTCTCAAGAAAAGAAACAATTAATGAGTGATTATAAACAAAAGATATTAATGAGATAATTTGATAAATAGAAATAATAGAGTTTAAATTCTATTATTTTTTTATTTAAAAAATACTGAATTTAAACGTTTATTTTCTTTCAAAAATGCTACTTTTTTCGTTGACATATATGGTGTAAAATGATATAATTTTATATAGTATGGTATGGTAGCTTAATAGAGGTGAAAAAATGAAAAAATTATTAGATAGTAAATTTTTATTTATCGTAGCACTTAGCTTGGTAATGCTTATAATTCTTGGTATTGGGGCATACTACTTGTTTGATAACAATGATGCTACTTTTGTTAAAAGCGGATATGTTTTAAATCCAATGAGTGCAAAGAGTGAAAAATACTTTTTTGATGCGAATACTGGTTATAGAGAAGATTTATCTTCAATGATTGTTTTTAAAGATGTGGATAATAATAAGGCCTCTATTTTAAAAGATAGTTTTCTTCATTATAATGATGGCTCTATATCATTTTTGAGTAACGGAGCTATTCTTGATTTAGATTCAATTAGTAAGAATAGTGAAGCTGTTAATTTTTATAATATAACCAACAAGTCAATATTGACTAGTGAAGGAAAAGGTTATTATGTTAAAACAGCGGCTGGAGATGTTGCTTTTGTTAATTTTATTGGAAGAATAAATGATGATAAATATATTGTTGCTGGTGACTTGGAAGCTAAGATCCCTGGCAATGAAAAGAATATCAAAGGAGATTATTTTGAAATTGTATATTCTGAAGAAGGAATAGTTAATATTGAGAATAAGGATGTTAAATTTCAAGTTACGGCACAGGGAACAGTTATTTATGCCGATACGATAGCTATTGATTTAGGAACAAAAAGAATTAGCAAAAATGGTGAAAACATTATGTCAATGACAGCAATTACAATTAATGGCGATGAGAATATTGAAATAATACCAAATGAAGAAGAAGCAGAGCCTAGTTCAAGTAGCTCTGATAATGGAGATGGAAATGGTACTGGTACTACTGAAGATGGCAATGGCAATGGTAATGGCGAAGGTGGTACTGGAAACGCAAATATCGATGTTGAACGTGAAGAAGGAATAATTATTTCACTAAAAGATGCAAGTGTTGGTAGTACTAATGTAAATGTTACGTTTGATATATTTAATAAAAAAGACGATGATAGATTTACTTTAAAAGTAACAAACTTAGAAACAGGCAGAACTGCTGATGTTGTTGAATCAGTTCTATCTGATGAAGAAATTCGTGTCAATTTGTTATCACCTAATACAAAATATTTATTTACGGTAGTAAATGAAACTGATGGCAATAAATATTTCCAAAAAATATTTGAGACAAAGGATTTTGGAATTAAATTAGAAAAGAGTTATACGACTGATAGTGAAATTGGATACAAAGTTACAATAGATAAAGGTACAGATATTACTAATGCTAAATTATCACTTTATAAATACAATGAAGTTACTAAGAAAAATGAAATAGTAACTACTACTTATAAGCAAAGTGATTCTGATGAGGAAAAATCTGTTGATAAGGTTGTTGAACTATCTAGCTTAAATGGTAATATTGAAGGTGCCCATGAAATAGTATTCGATGGATTGGATAGCAATACGATATATACAGCTGTTTTAGATGAGTTTTCAATTGTTTCTTCTAATTTTAAAGATATATATAATATTTCATTAACTTCAATGACATTAAAGCAGACACCAACATTTAATGATATGGTTGTCAATAAAGATGTTGGAAGTGGAACATTTAAATTATCTTTAGAAAATATTAGCGATCCAGATAATGCTATTTTGACTTATAAATATTTAATTTATGAAGCAAATAATCCTAATACGGTAGTTATACCTGAAATAACTAATACTAGTGCTGCACCAATCGAAGTTAAGGTTGGTAATGGTGAAGGACAATTAAAGAGTGATACTAATTATTTTTATAAAGTTGTTATTGAATACTACGACAATGAAAAATATATTGAGTATATAACTAAAGATAAGATTACTTTTGTAATGGGTAGTGATCCACATATTATTGTAGTTCCTAATGAGGAATTAATTAGTTATGATCGTATTGGAGCAACAATATCTTTAGTTGATAATAGTTGCTTAGTTCCAATGCCAGGAAGAGAAAATTGTAATTTTGAAACAGATAACGCAGTGGTTGAGGTATATAAAATAAATTCAGTACTTGGTGGCGATAATGAAAATAAAAAGACATTGGTATATTCTGAACTAGCAACTTTTGAAATAACTGATGATGATATTAAATATGATTTATTTGTCGATAAATTACAGGCTGGCCAAACTTATGAGATTGTAGTAAGAGCTTTTAGAACTGATATGCCTGGAGAAAATAGAATGGTGATTGAACATTATGAGGGGAGATCACAAAAAACAATTACTACTAAATCATTGGCATCATTTGTAAATGAATGGAAAGATCAGACTAGTAACGCTAACCATGTTATTAATTTAAAGACCAAATTTATTCCAAAACCAGGAGTTGGAACAATGACTGCTGAGGAAACAATCAATTCTATTAGCAGAGTTGTTGTTAAGGTATATGAAGGAAATTATGAAGAAAACATTCAAAGTGTTCAGCCATTAGCAGTAGCTGAATATAAGAATACTGATGAATTCAGTATAAAAGAGAATTTCTATGATAATGGATATATTATTACATCGGATGGCGATTTTGGATTAACACTTGAAGGCTTAAAAGCTGATGGAAAACTAAATGAATGTTATACGGTTGCAATATATGCATATTATGATGAAAGCGATAGTAGTGAAATAACAATCGATGGAAATATAATTGCATATAAGATATCTCCAATATTATTGCTTGAAGATATTGTCGAGCCCAAAATCTTAGTTGATCCAATTAATAAAGTGGATTCTGATATCGAGACTAATCTAAATAATGATTCAACTGTGGTTGGATATAGTGTAAAGGCTACTTTTGATAAAGATGGTTTAGTCGCTAATGGTATGATTCCTAAAGAAATAAATTTCTATGTTTATACGGCAAATGGACATAGAATAGATTTTTATGTCAAAGATAATAATGGTAAGTTACATCAAGTTAGCAGAATAAATGAGATACTTGGAGATGAAGGCTATAAAAATACAGAAATATATATGGCCGATGGTAGTGAGTATCAAAATCCTGATGATGACGTTATGCATAGAGGTAATAAATATTTCATAGGTTATGAAGTAATTATTGATAGTAGTGGAACAAGGCTATCATATCCAAGTAGTGCTAATGTTGAAGACATTTCTGATCCAGGATTTTATCAATATGTGGAACCATTCAAGGAAGTTCCAACAGTTAAAATGTATATTGCTAAATCTACAAATGATACGATAACTTATAGATATGATATAAAAGATCCAGATAATTCATTATATCGTGAGAGTCTTAATGGCGACTATGGAATGTATTATAAGATTAATGATGGTAGTGAACATAAGATAAACATTACTAAAGTAGATGGCGATTATGTAATGTTCGCAGGTGATATAACACTTGTAAATCTTAAAAATGGTGATGAATATGCACTATATCATAAGGATAATATATTTAAAAGCGGCGATTTTGAAAAAGATGTTTTGAATTATTTCGGCGATGCTGATGATGGTAAAAGAGTATTTGATGGTTATTATGATTTAAAGGATGAACGTTATGCAATAACATATAAAGTTATTAACAATCCTTTAGTAGATAACAGAGTATACGTTAGGTTATTCGGCGATGAAAAAATTCTAGATAGAGTTATTAGTTATCAAATAACATTTAATGATACTGCTGGCCACGATGCAATAGTTGTCGAAAAATGGCAATTAGAGTCATGCCCTAATGAAAGCACTAATACCCGTAGATGTTTTTCAGTTGATTATTCAGACCTTAAGACGATGAAGTCTAGTGTTGATAATGATAATACAATTACTGTTAGTGTCAAAGCTATATATGATAATGGACTTAGTGGTTATGATTTTACCGTAGGTGATGACAAAGAATATAAGTATATGATTCTTCAAAATGATTTAATTCCTGATAAGGCAGTAACTTATGTTTCACTATCAGAGGCTGGAGAACCTGATTATTGGACTGAAGGATTTGGAATATCAAAAGGTTATTATACTTATTCGATGTTAAATGATAGAATTTCATATCGTAGACGTGATAAGAATGAAAATTCAAAGCCTTTAAGATTTGAACTTGGTACAGCTGGATATGTGACTAATAAGGGCGTTGTAACTCCTAAAATGATATCAATCGATACGATTAGTGGTAGTGACAATACATTCTTATTCTATAGTTATACACCAAAGGTTAAGATTGTAAAAACAACAAACTTAATTAATGGAGCAGTTATTGATTTGAACTTAGTTAGTGCCGATGCTTCTGATTTTTGTGAAGAGGGAAATGGCCATACATGTGTCAATAATAGTCATAGTGATTTCTACTTATACATAGAAGTATGGGATACATTGGATGATGTTGGAGATTTAAGTAAGACAGTATTACCAACATCAAAGGTTAAGATTAATCGTAATGATGTATCTTCTGTATTACAGGCTGTTGTTAAAAATTTAACGCATGGTACAAAATATTATTATCAAGTATATGCTGATTTGAATAAGAATGGTCAAAAAGAGCGTACACAATTATTCGATGCAGGTAATAAAACTGAATATAAAACTGAAATTTATGATTTTACAACATTAGCTTCTGGTAGTATATATCATGACTTTAATGTTAGATATTTACCAGATACATCTGGAGAATATAATGATAAATTAATGACTACAAATTTCACTTTAATAGCTTATAAAAATAATATTGCCTTTAATTTTGATTTGGCATATGCATTTTGTGAACTTAACGATGAAACTTGTGGTATCCAAGATGGAGATACGAACATATTTAAAAGAACAATTTTAGAAGATAATATGTCAACTAATGTATCAGATACGGTTAATATTACCGATAAAAATTTAGAATATGATAAAAATTATACATTGCTTGCTTATATCATATATGATCACTATAATAAAGAAAATGGAGAAATTGAAAAAAATTATCTATTAGTTAATAGAATAGATAGTACAGTTAATTTGAAAAAGTTAGAAACTCCAAGCTTTGTTGTTAATAGAAAAGCAATGTATGCTGATGGTGATTACTTTATCGAATTTAATATTAACGTTAATGATCCTGATAGAGTAATTACTGATGGTAAATACTATGTAAAATTAGTTCATGAAGGTGAGACAGTAGGTGACTTGCAGGTTAAAGTAAACGGAAATTATACTACTGTTGGTACAAATGGTAATTATGCGGATTATGCTTTTAGAGCGGCAGATACTAATAAGACTATTCGTATAAAAGGATTAGAGAAGGATACTAAATATACAATATATGTTAATGGTGTAGCATATATGAACAATTCAAAGCTAGAAGAGGAAGAGAAAGAATATCATGCTGAAACATACCATTTAGTATTCTCTACTAATGACTATGGTGTAGCAATAGGTAATGAATTACTTCCAGCAGCTACTGCTAATAGTATTATCATAACTTTCTTGGGTGGCTCTAACTTTGATAATATTAGTGAAGTATCATATACAAGAGGGCTTTGGGAAAATGAAACAAGCAGTTCAACAATTTCTGGTTCTTATACGATTGGTACAGATAAACGATTTGAACCGGCTAAAGATACTGGAAACTGGCAGTTTGTTATAGATCCACCTGGACTAGTTAACGAAATAGACCAGCCATATAAATTGGTATTGTTATTTGAAATTACTGATCCAGATACGGGAGATGTAGTTGATAATATAAGAGTTTCTACTCAGGTAATCTACAGTATAAAATAAATAAGAATACGGAGGTATAAAATATGAAAAGGAGAAAATATGATATAAGGAATAAGAGAAATTTTGTGATAATTTCAATTTTAGCGATTTTAGTTATTGTTATTTTCTCCTTATTCATATACAGATATAAGCATGCTTCAAGAATAGAGTATGAGATACCAACTGGTAGTATAATTCATGATGATAGTAAGAATTATATTAGTGTTGAAGAAGATGCAATTCTAAAAGTAAGATGGAATGGTAACTATTATTTAATTTATCAAGATAATAAAATCAATTTAGGAAAGAAAGTTATCGTTTATAATACGGTTACTGGCAGTTTGAAATTATATGGTAAATTTTATGAAATTGATGATAAAGGTAAGATAATAGTTAATAATGATGAGACTGTTCTATCCAATACAACAAATACTAAGTTTTATAAATTGGATGATAGAAAGTATTTACTTGTAGATAAACAGATTGTCAGTGATGACAGAAGTATCGAAGCTAATAATTATTTATTGGTTGAACTCGATAAAATGGGTAATGCAAAACTATCTAATAATAAATTAAATTTAAAGACAATAAATCCGGCTACCTTAGTTACTTCAGAGTATACTTTTGATATCAATAACGAAGTTTTAAAATATGGCAGTTTATCTGTTGATTTGAAGAAAATTATTGGTAGTACTAATGAATATAAGGAAAAAGAAGAAGATAAAGAAAAAGATGTAGATAATACTCAGAATGCAAATAATAATACTACGTGGAATTCAAATGCTGGGGCTGGAAATGTTGTCAATAATAATGATACTGGTAATGTTAGTGATATTGGCGAAATAAAGGATAAAAACAAGATGACAGCTATTGTTAGAATACAGGAAGGACTTTCACAAATAGATGTCGATTATGTCGTATATGATCCATATAATGAATATAATTCTGTTTATGCGGAAGTTATCAAACCTGGTAAAGTAGATGTTGTATATTTATCTAAAACCGATACCCATGTGGTATTTAATGGACTTGCTGCCAATACCGAATATAAAATTAATTTTGTTTATACAACAAGCGATAGTGCGACTGGTAAAACAATTCTTAATACTTTTGAAAGTGTTACATTGAAGACAAAGATGCCTACTTATAGTATTCTTCCGTATAGAGTATCTAATGTAAGTAATACGCTTAGCTATCGAGTAAATCTTCAAGAAGGATATGCCGTAACAAAAGTAAATGTAAGTTTGTCATTTAAGTATGATGAAATTGATCCTGAAACAAGAGAAGTTAATTCAAGAGATGTTAAATTATATAGTCATGTAGATGTTCCTAGTGGAAGTAAATCAGTAATCGGATCTTTCGATATATCTGAATATAATATTGATAAGGGAACACTTATGACATTAAATATCGATAGTGTCGATGTGGCATCAGGTAATTTAAAAATTAATAGTGACTATCCTTTTGTAATGGGGAGGTAATATAGTGTGAGTAATGTAATTGATTTTTTGAAAAAGAAATATAAAATCTTGATTCCAGTTATGGTGGTTTTAGTATTACTTATTGCGGTATATTTCCTATATCGTGAATATCGATATGATACTTATCGTAACAAAAAAGAAGTAGAAGTTGTTCAATATTTTGGTGGTATAAAAACAGAGTATACAGCGGTAGTTACATATAATTTAAAAAATGTAATTATCGATGTATATGGATTGGATAGAAATGTTGAGTACGATTCAACGCCAATATATTATAAGGAAGAAGATAAGGTAATATTTCCAAATATGATGGGAATAGTATTTCCACTTGATGATGTTAGTCAATTCAAGTTGTATAAATATGCTTTATATGAAAATAAAGATGGTACTCATGAAATAACTAATGGAAACGTTACTAAAAGTTATAATCATTTCTTCTTATATGATGGTGATGGATTATATTTCTTTCCTGAAGAAGTTACTATTAAAATAGATGGAAAAGATTATACAAAATTGGGGGCTGGTTCATACATATCTTTATATGGTGGATATACAGCAACATATTATGATAAAGCAAACGATGAAGTTAAAAGGTTGGAGATTGAGGGAAAAACATTGACAGCTGTTTCTGACAAAATGGAAATTAATTTGAATTTAGGATATTGTGTGCTATTTGGAAAGAAAGTTTTATTAGCAAATCCATACGATTTAAATAGTATTACTAATTGACAGAAATTGACGTTCAATGATATAATAAATTTTAGAATAGAGAAACTATAAAGGAGTGAAAAAATGGAAACGATATTATCGAATACGGCGTTAGCAATTGGAATTATGATTGGCCTATGTTTTTTAGGAATAGGAATTGGTGTAGGTATACTTGGTGGTAGAGTAGCAGAGGCGATTGGTAGAAATCCTGAAACTAAAAATGATGTAGTACATTCTGTAATGACAATTCTAATAATTACAGCAGTATTTTTGTTGTTCTTATTTGCTTTTTGTTTCTTATTATTATTCTTTAACCCACTTGTAACATATTAAGATGATTGTAATATTTATAATTGTTTGTTTGATTATTGCTTTTCTTGTATTCTTAATGTTCCTTATACTTAAAAAAACTGTTGGAATTGTCAATGCTCAAACAAAATCATATTTTGTAAACAAATTACAGGGCTACGATGATTTAATACAGGATAAGGAAGCTAGACTTCAAGAAATTGATGAAGCCATTAAGGATAGAGAAAAGGGATTAAAAGAACAAGAAACACAAGTAGATAGAAGCAATGGGTATGCATTTGATGAAAATGTATTGGATTTACTTAATTCAACGAAGTATCAAGATCAGAATATCTTTGAGTTGAATAAGAAAATAGATGAAAATTTTGTAGTTAATTATGAAGAATTAATTAAAGACTTTTTAACGCTATGTGATGATGCAAGCGATTATGAATTTTGTGTTAATTTAAGGGGTAAGTTTAATAGTGATACAATCTATAAGCTAGAAAGTATGTTGCCAGAAGTCGCTGATAAAGAGATTAAAAACATGCTTAACAATAAAGAATGTAAGGTATATGATACATTTAAGTTAGTAACTAGTGAAATTAATGTATCTAACTTTATCGATTATTTAGATCAATTGGTTATTTTAAATGATCCTAAAGTTAAAATATTGGTTGGTAATAAGAGTGAAAATTATGATCATCTAAGTGAATATATTGAAACAGTATTCAACGATAAGATATACAGAGGTATTAAAATTATATATAAAAATAAGGTATATGATTTTAGTCTAAGTGAAAGGAATGTATAGATATGGATGACATTTGGACTAGCAATTTAAATGAAACAATCGATAGTATTAAAAACAATGATAACGTTTATACAGCTGGTAAGGTTTTACGTGTAAATGATTATAATATTGAAGTTACTGGACTAGATGATGTTTCATTTTATGAAGAAGTTAATGTTGCGGATAAAGCGTCTGGGTATGTATTTGGAATATATCCGGATAGAGTTATTGTGGCTTTAGTTAAGATTAATGGAGAAATTAAACCAGGTGATATGGTATTTGGTTTAAAGAAAGAATTTAAGTGTTTATTTAGTTTGGATTCAATTGGTAAAGTAATTGATGTTTTTGGCAATGATTTAATAGCTGGGAAAAAATTTGATAATTTAATCGAACTTAGCGTTGAAAATAAGCCCTTACCACTTATGGATAGAGGTAGTGTTAAACGTGAAATGTTAACTGGTATTACTGGTATCGATTTAGTTTATCCAATTGGTAAGGGACAAAGACAATTAATTATCGGTGATAAAAAAACTGGTAAAACACAAATTTGTTTGGATACTATTGTCAATCAAAAGAATAAAAATGTTTTATGTATATATGTAGCTATTGGTAAAACTAAGAAGGAAGTAAAGGATATTTATTACGAACTTACTAAAAGGGGTGCAGCATCTTATACGATTGTAATTGCATCATTTCACGATGAACTTCCTACAAGGACTTATTTAACTCCATATGTGGCATTATCAATAGCAGAATCTTTCATGTTACAGACATATGATGTACTTGTATGCTTAGATGATTTAAAGAAACATGCAGATATATATCGACAGATAAGCTTAGCTAGTAAAAAAACACCAGGACGTGATGCTTATCCATCTGATATTTTCTATACACATAGTAGATTGCTTGAAAAAGGTTGTCAGCATAAAAATGGTGGATCAATAACGATTTTACCAATTGTTGAGACAAAAGCTGGGGATATAACAGATTATATATCTACAAATATAATATCTATTTGTGATGGACAGATAGTGCTTTCTGAAAAGAATTTTGCAAAGGGTGAAAAACCGGCTATCGATTATGGTTTATCAGTAAGTCGTCTTGGTGGTAATGTCCAAGATGATGCAATGAAAAAACTTGGTAGTAAGGTTAGAATAGATTTACTTTCTTATTTGGATGTACGACAAATATATGAACTTGCCAATACAGATGAAATGAGCGAGGAATTAAGAAATAGACTTAGTGAAGGTAAAATGATGATTGATAAATTGAAGCAATATAAATTTTCACCAAAAACAAAGAAAGAAATGATAGATAGTTTTGAATTTTTAACAAATCAAAATAAATAGAAAGGGTAATGAATTATGGTAGTTGGAAAAATTATTTCAATTTTTGATATTAGCGCTACAGTAATTCTTAATGATGAAGCGAGTGTTAAAATAGGCGATATTTTGATAACTCAAGATGATAAGAATTATTCATTTGAAGTTGTATCAATCAATAATGTCAGTGCTACATGTATTAGTTTAAATTCTACACGTGGTCTTAAAAAAGGCACCGAAGTAATTAAACAGGCTAGTGGTATTGAGATTGAATATTCTGATAAGATTTTTGGTAGAGTATTTGATTCTTATGGCAATGTGATGGATGATAAGATTATTGAAAGCGAAAGAAAAAGAAATATCAATAATGATACTGTAACTTTAAAAGATGTTGATGTAACTGCTGATATATTATGGACTGGTATAAAAGTTATCGACTTTTTTGCACCACTTCAAAAAGGATTTAGAATGGGACTTCTAGGCGGTGCCGGTGTTGGTAAAACAGTACTTATTAAGGAGTTAATTCACAATATTTATTCATCAATTAATGCACATGCTGTTTTTGTTGGTGCTGGTGAAAGAAGCCGTGAAGGTAAAGAACTATATGATGAAATGGCCGAATCTAATTTATTAGAAAACATGAGTATGGTTTTTGGTGCTATGGGTAATAATCCAGTCTCTAGAAGTAAATCAGTTTATGCAGGTCTTACATTAGCAGAATATTTAAGAGATGAAAAGAAACAAGACGTATTACTATTTATCGATAATATATATCGTTTTATGCAAGCTAAGTCAGAAATTGCTACAGAATTAAAACAATTACTTATTGAAAATGGTTATCCATCTGATATGGCTAATGAAATAAGTAAAGTCGAAGAAAGAATTAGTTCTACGAATGATGGATCTATTACTTCTTTCCAAGCTATTTATATTCCAGCTGATGATTATAATGATGAAGCTGTACAAACAATAACATCTTATATGGATGGACAAATTGTTTTGGATAGAAAGGTAGCGGAACTTGGATTATATCCAGCTATCGATGTATTTAAATCTACTTCAAAACTTGTCGATGTAGAAAGAATTGGTGAAAGACATTTCAGACTTATCGAAGAAGTTTTAAGATATTTGACAAGATATAAAGAATTGGAAGAAATTATTGCTATTTTAGGTATAGAAGAACTTAGTGAAGAGGATAAGAATATATTCTATAGATCTAGAAAATTGAAATATTATTTTTCACAGCCTATGTTTGTTGCTGAAGCATTCACTAATATTCCAGGACAATTTGTTAAGATAGAAGATGTTTTAACAGATGTTGAGAATTTATTAAGTGGAGCATATGATAATGTAGATGAGAGTAAATTCTTATTTATAGGTAAGTATAATGGATAATGAAGGAATAAAGGTAAGAATATTCGATTTACAAAAAGGCCTTACTGAATATGAACATGTCAAAATTATTAGGATAATAAGTAAGGATTATAATCTACTTATTATGCAAGATTATTTACCTGTTATAGGTGATATTGAAGGCAGTGTTGATATAAAAAGTGAAGATATAGAAATTAATTATAAAGATATCAAAGCATTTTATATGAATAGTAATAATGTATTTAATTTGATGATTAAAGAGGGTAATTAATATGAATAAAGATATTGATATACTTGGAAATATTGTTAATTTTTTTGTAGTATCGCTAGTATTTTTATTAGTATTATGGATTACTTTTAAGATAACACTTAAAAATTATGATGTTAAAACTAGTAAGATAAAGTTTTATGGATTATTTTTAGGAATGGATAATGGATCTATATTAGCTTTTAGTATGATTACATTAAATTATATCTTTTTGATATGGTGTACAGCTACTTTTACGGGACTTAATATATATTATATATTTATTACAGTATTCTTTATGTTAACTGCTGATGTAGCGATAAAAGATTTTAAAAGAATACCAATTGATTTGATATATACGATGATCAATATGTTATGTATATTTGTTACAAGTATGTTATATAAGTATTTAACTACGACATACACGACGATATACTTATTAATAGTATTAGGTCTTGTTACCGTATTTGTCTTTTTATACTTTACGTATATGACATTTAAATTATTAAATAATATAGTATTAAAGGAAAAGAATTTACAGAAAAAAGATTATAAGAAAATATAGAATATAAAGGAGGAGAATCATGAAGATAAAGAACGTTGTTAAAGTTATGAACTTTCAGTCACTGCTTAGAATGGATAAAGCTTTGAAACAAGCTGAAAAATATCATGATGTTGGTAAAGAAATAACAGCTATTCTTGGAAGAATTATGTATAACAAGAATTTGGTTCTCGATAAGAAGATTCTTACTCCAGATTCCACAAAGCCAAAATTAAATATTTATATAGCAAACGATTATGGATTTTGTGGTAATTTCAATGCCGAAATTAGTAGGCAAATTAGAAAAGATAAAGATTGTTATAAAATTATTATCGGTAAGAAGATAATATATAACGATGATAAAACATTATTAAAAATTGAAAAAGAAGATTTCCTTAAAAGATTTATTGAAATCGAAAAATGTATTGAAGAAGCAATTGATAGTATGAATTATAGTTCTGTCAATGTTTATTATAATCACTATCACTCATTAACATCTTTTGAATTTATGAAAATTCAATTATTTCCAGTAGAGTTTAGTGGTGAATATTACGAAGGAGAGGACTTTGTAATAGAAAGTGATATTAATAAGATTATCGGTAGTTTGATGACTTTCTATATATGTTATGAACTTAGAATGTGTGAGAGTATTTCTTATGCAGCAGAAAATGTTCTTAGAAGTCAGATAACTTCATCGGCATTAGATAAGATTAAGGTAAGAGAAGAAGAAATTAGAAATGAAGAAATAAAACGAAGAAAGGAAATAAGTATTCTTAAGAGTGTTGAAAACTTTAAGAAGATTATGTAATTTTGGAGGGATAAAATGATAAAACAAGGGAAAGTTAACGATAGCATATTAGAGAAAAAGTTTAAAATACTTAGAACTAGTATAATGTTAGGTAACATTACTAATCGTGAAGAGGTAATGGAAAACTATAGAGAAACAGCAAAAGATGTAGATAGATTAAGAAGAGAAGTTTATGAAGAATTACTTGCTGGTAAAATGTATACGACAAAGACACTTGAGGAAGAACGCGATAGATTAAAAGACTTAATAGCTTTTACCGAAAATAGAGTTGATGAGAGAAATGCTTTTATCGATGATTATATCAAAATTACAAATAGTTTCTTAGATGACTTACCAAAAGTATCAAATGAAGATGAACTTGTTTCTTATAAAATTAGATTAGATAATATAGATGAATACTTGAGAAATTGTGATGAAATAAATGAATTAAATGCTAAATTAAAAGAAAAAAGAAAAGAATTAGAAGAGAAGTATGAAAATAAGGCTAGTAGTGAAATAATCAACAATAAGTTGGAAGACGAACTTATTGATGAATTTAACAAGATAATGCTTAAAGATGAATATTATGCTGGCTTAAATTATACGGATATTGATAATGAATTGCTTAAAATTGATAGTCACTTAGAAGATAAGAAAGAAGTTATGAATACTTTTATATCTTCATATGAAGCACTTAAAAATGCTGGTATAAGTGGAGCTGAAAGAGAAGAATATCTATCTTATGTTTCTGATAGTAAAAAGGATTATTATAGTGAATTAGAAAAGAAATATATGCTTAATATATATAAGATTGTTTTGGATAAAGAAACTGATTATGATTTGCTTTATCAGAAGAGGGAACATCTTAATAATGTATTAAATGATAGATTAAACAATAGACGTGAATTAGATATTACAAGTAGAGATGAGTTAGAATACTTTGAAAGTATTTGTGAAGAACAATTTAGTATAATTAAATCACAAAAGATTAATATGGAAAATATTGATAGGTTAATAGCTCAAATTGCTGAATATGAAAGTAGATTAGAGGAATTAGATTTAGCTAATAACAGAGATGAAATAGCTGACATTTTACGTGAATATTCGGTAAGCAAACCTGATGTTTACAAGACAGAGTTGCCTAATCAAGAAGAAGTTCGAGAAGAAGTAATAAAGAAAGAAATTGAAAACAGCGGTGGTCCTAAACCAAGCAATATGGTTGTTAAAGTTAGTGAACCTGTTAAAATAGATGTTAAGAATGCCAAAGATACTGCAAAACTTGTTATGAAGAAAGTAGTTATTGTCTTAGAACCTAAGAGATTTAATACTAAAAGGGATAAGCTAAAGGAAGCTGAAAGTGAATTAGCTATCGAAAAAGCTCTAGAAAGTATGAATGATCTTGAAGATGAGACTAAGAGTGATGATACATTTGTAACATTGGATCTTAATAGTGATACGGATGATAAAAGTGACGATGTATTTGTTAGCACTTCAGATAATAATATAGATGTTTCACTAAATGCGGATGATAAAAATGATGAGTTTATATCTATTCCTACGGAGATTTTTGTCGAAGAAGCTGATACTTCAAGAGAAAAACCACTTGATTTATTCAGTCAAACTGATCCGTTCTTAGATGATAATCAATTTGAAATAAGTGATAATGTATTAAGAGAAGATAGTGTTGCTGGTATGCCTAAGACATTCAATATAGGAACAGTTAAACCTACGAGTATGTTATCGCAAATAGAAGAAAAAGTAGAAGAAAACGATGATATAATATTACCTACTATGGGTCTAACTGGTAGTGAAAAGGTAGATGTACCAATCGTTTCTGAAAATTATTTAAATGAATAAAATAGGTATCAAATACCTATTTTTTTTACTTCTTGTTAATTAATGCTTTATTTTTAATAATTTTAGTATTCTTTTGTAGCATAAGAAGTAAAAATAATATTTTTTCTTGAATATTATTTATGAAGGGATAGATTATGATAAAATTTAAAAACTTACCAGATACAGATAAACCTAGGGAAAGATTATTTAACTATGGAGTAGATAGTTTATCGAACGAAGAACTTATTTCAATAATATTAAAAACTGGAAGCAAGAATGTTAGTGTTAAAGAAGTTTCTTTATCGCTACTTGAAGAAATAGGTGATGTTGGCAAGCTAAGGGATATTGGTATTTCTTCTTTGACTAAGATATGTGGTATTGGAAGAGTGAAGGCAGCTGAATTAAAAGCGGCAATAGAATTAGGAAGAAGAGTTTATATAGGCAGTAATGTAGATCAGATAAAGATTAACAATTCGGTATCAGTATATGATTATTTTAAAGACATTATCGGTGATAAGAAGCAAGAATACTTTTATTGTTTGTATTTGGATACCAAAGGTAATTATCTAGATAAGAAATGTCTATTCATTGGGACAATTAATAGTTCAGTTATTCACCCTAGAGAAATATTTAAAGAGGCATATTTAGTATCTGCAAGTAGTTTTATATGTATTCATAATCACCCTTCTGGTGATGTTTATCCAAGTAAAGAGGATGTCTTAATGACCAAAAAATTATCAGAATTAGGAATTATTCATGGAATTAAGTTAATAGATCATATAATAATAGGTAAAAATACTTATTACAGTTTTAGTGATGAAGGAAAAATATAACGATATATAAATAGACATAAATCGGAAATTTAGGTATAATAAATATGGAGGTAGATAATTATGGCAACAATTCATATTGAAAGTAAAGCAGATGAAATTGCACCAATAGTTTTAATGCCTGGTGATCCCAAGAGAAGTGAATATATAGCTAAAAAATTTTTAAAAGATTATAAACTTGTAAATAGTATTAGAGGTATGACTGCATACACAGGGTATTATAAGGATACTTTAGTAACAATATTTCCATCTGGTATGGGATGTCCAAGTATAGGAATATACTCTTATGAATTATTTAAGGAGTATGATGTACAGAGTATTATTAGAATTGGTTCTTGTGGTGGTTATGATCGAAGACTTAAATTAAATGATATTATATTAGTAACAGGTAGTTATAGTGAATCAAATTATGCCAATCAATTAGATGGTGAAAAAAGTAAAATGATTAAGGCTAGCTATAATTTAAACAATGTTATAGAAAGCACGGCATATGATAATAATATTGATATTATGAAAGGTAATATATATTGTGGCGATGCTTTTTATGAAAAAGAATATGATTATAAGGAACGTAGTAGGAATAAAGAAGTTTTGGGAATTGAAATGGAGACATTTGCATTATTCAACAATGCACGACATTTTCATAAAGAAGCAACAGCATTACTTACAGTATCTGATTTGTTCTTTGATGATAATAAACTAAGTAGTGAAGAGCGTGAAAAAAATTTAAACAAGATGATAGAATTGGCATTAGAAAGCTGTTTAAAACTTTAATTATTGTTAATAATAGTTATTGATAGAAAGTAAGGTGAGTATAATGAAATATATAGAATATGATATGAATGCTTATAAACTACATATAATTAAGACCAGCAAGTTTAAGACAATAACTGCAGGAATAGCATTTAGAAGAGAAATAAAAAAAGAAGAAATTACGATTCGTAATTTAATTAAAGAGCTTATGATAAATGCTAGTTATGATTATCCAACCGAAAGAAACTTGACCATCATGATGGAAAATTTATATGATTTAAAAATACTTGCCTCAAATTATCGTATAGGAAATGATACTATCCTCAATTTTAAAATAAGATTTTTAAATGAAAAATATACTGAAAAAGGCATGAATGCTGAATCAATTAAGTTTTTCTTAGATTTGATATTTAGGCCTAAATTAGATGTCGATGTTGAAAAATGTAAAAATAAAATTGAGAAAAGTATTATTTCTTTAAATGATAATAAAGTAAAATATTCGTTATTTAAATTACTAGAGACAACTGGAAATATGCCATATGCTTATAATAGTTATGGATATGTTGATGATTTAGATAAAATAAGCATTAATGATTTGGAAAATTATTATAAAAGCATTATCAATAATGATATTGTCGATATCTATGTTGTCGGTGATGTCGATGAACTAGCGGTAAAGAATATATTTAAAGAGTATGTTAAATTAAAAATGTTTCATAAACAAAAATTATCAATTTTAGCACCTGAATTAGATAAATTAAAGAAAGCTAAAGAATTTAGAGAAAAACAGGAAGTAAATCAAACTCAATTGGCCATATTATGTGATTTACACAATTTGTCAGAAGATGATAGAAAATATAATTTACTTGTATTTAGTGAAATGTTAGGTGGTTCATCTAATTCAATTTTATTTGATAATGTAAGAGAAAAAAATTCTTATGCATACTATGTCAATTCGATAGTAAAATCATATGATAATGTTTTAATGATATATTCTGGTATTGGTTCTGGAAATGAGAAGAATGTATTAAAATTAATCGAAAAAACATTGAATGATATTAAAAAAGGAAATATTCCAGATGATAAATTTTTAAGTGCTAAAGAGACGATTATTTCAGGCATTGAAGCAAGCTTAGATAATCCAGTGGGAATAATTAATAATTATTATGCTAAAGAATTAGTTGGTTCATTAGATGCCGATATGCGTATAGAAAAAATTAAAGGTGTTAGCCATGAAGATATGGTAAATGTCAGTAAAAAAGTAAATATTCATACAGTATTTATTTTGGAGGGTGAAGATGAAGAAAATAGCAATAGGTAGAATAAATGAAGACATTTACTATGATAAACTAGATAATGGTTTGGAAATATATTTCTATATTAATGAAAATATTCATAGTAATTATGTAACGTTTACAACTAAATATGGATCAATATATAATGAATTTAGCGATTCGGATGGTAAGATGATGAAGGTTCCTAATGGAATAGCTCATTTTTTAGAACATAAAGTATTTGTCCAAAAAGAAGGTTTGCAACCAGAGGAATATTATGGAAGCGTAGGAGCTCTTTCTAATGCGTATACAACTTTTAAGAATACATCTTATTTGTTTTCGGGTACAAAAAATATATATGATAATGTCAGTTATCTTTTAGATTTCGTTCAAGATTTGTATTTAACTAAAGATAATGTTGAGAGTGAAAAAGAAATTATTATTCAAGAAATAAATATGTGTAATGATCGTCCAAGCGATATCTTATATGATAAAATTAGGCTTAATACGCTTAAAGTTAATCCATTTAGAAATAGTATTATTGGAACCTCAAAAGATGTTAGAAGTATAACTAAGGAATTGCTAGAAAAATGTTATTATACATTTTATCATCCAAGTAATATGTTTTTAGTTGTAACTGGCAATTTTGATAAAGATAGAATGATGAAAGTAATTAGTGATAATCAAAGCAAAAAATCTTTTTCTAAGAGAAAAGATGTAAAAATCAAAGAGTACAATGAACCTAATAGGGTAGTTAAAGCTAAAGAAATAATTAAATGCAATACAAATGTCCCAAAGGTCGCATATTCAATTAAAATACCAACTAATATTCTTGATATTGATAAACGAAAACTAAGTATCTATATGTATATATTATTTAATATGTTGTTTGGTGATACATCTAAATTCGACGAACGTGTAAAAAAAGATGATATAGTTACTGATTCAATATATATAAATATTTTAAATGTCGATACACATTTTATAGTTTCATTAATTAATACTGGTGAAAAATACGAAGAATTAATGGCTGAAATAGATAAAGAATTAGCTAATATTTCACTCGATGAAAATGAATTTTCGAGAAAATTAAAAGTACTTATCAGTAATGAAATATTTAGTTATGAAAATAATGAAATGGTAAACGATATGATTGTAGATAATATAATATTCGATGGCAAAATAGAAAATAATATTATCGAATTAATCGAATCATTAAGTGTTGATGAACTTAAAACAATTATTAAAAAAATTGATTTTAGTAATAAAAGTATAGTTATTTTAAAAAAGTAATATAATATAAAGACTACCTGATGGTAGTTTTTTTAAAAGTATCGATATTTTTGTTGAAATAATTTGCTTTTTATGGTAATATATTTTTGGCTTTTCAGAAAAAATAGCACAAATACTGATTTGGGTGTCTAGTGCCATAAATGGTGATATCCAAAGAAGAGGTATTTGGAAGATTAAACAAAAGGAGGAAAAAAATATGGCAGTAGTAGCGATGAGTTACTTATTAGAAGCAGGAGTTCATTTCGGTCATCAAACAAAGAGATGGAATCCTAAAATGAAAGAATATATTTATTCTACAAGAGATGATATTTATATCATGGATTTACAAAAGACTGTCGAAAATTTAGAGACAGCTTACAATGCACTTTCTAAAATTGTAGCAGATGGTGGAAAGGTATTATTTGTTGGTACTAAGAAACAAGCTCAAGAAGTTTGCCGTGAAGAAGCTCAAAGAACTGGCATGTATTACATGACAGAGAGATGGTTAGGTGGAACTTTAACTAATTTTAAAACAATTAGAAATAGAGTTTATTATCTAGAAAAAATTGAAAAAATGGAACAAGATGGCACATTCGATAAATTACCAAAGAAAGAAGTCGTTGGACTTAAGAAGGAATACGAAAAACTAAATAAAAATCTATGTGGTATTAGAGAAATGGATAAACTACCTGGAGCAATTATTATTGTTGATTCAACCAAGGAATATAATGCAATAAGAGAAGCTAATAGATTAGGTATTCCTGTATTTGGGTTAATAGATACTAACTGTGATCCAGATAATATCGATTATGTTATTCCTGGTAATGACGATGCTGTAAAATCAATAAAAGTTATTCTTGGAGTATTAAACAACGCATGTGCTGAAGCTTTAAATCTTCCACTTGTAGATTATATTACAGAGGATGAAACTAAGAAGCAAGTTAGAAATGTAGAAAAACCAGCAAAGAAAGAGACTAAGAAAGTTGAAGAAACTGAAAAAGTCAGCAAAGTAGAAAAGACTGTAGAAGAGCCTAAAGAAGAAGCTACAGAAAAGCCAGTAAAAGTTAAAGAAGCTAAAGAAGAAAAAGCACCAAAGATAGATTTAACAATACTTACAGTAGCAGAACTTAGAGAATTAGCTAAGAAAAAAGAAATTAAAGGCTATTCAAAAATGAAAAAAGATGAATTAATTGAAGCATTAAGATAAAGAAGAAAAGGAGCGATAAAATGATTAGTGCAAGCATGGTAAAAGAGCTTAGAGAAACAACTGGAGCTGGAATGCTAGATTGTAAGAAAGCTTTGGAAGCTACTAACGGAAATATGGAAGAAGCTATTACATGGCTTAGGGAAAAAGGTATTTCTAAGGCTGCTAAAAAAGCATCTAGAATCGCGGCTGAAGGTTTAGCTGTAGCAAAAGTAGTTGGCAATAAAGCAGTTATCGTCGAAGTAAATTCAGAAACTGATTTCGTTGCTAAAAATCAAGAATTTGTTAATTTAGTTAATGTTATTGCTGATACAGTAATTGAAAGCAATGTTAAAACTGTTGAAGAAGCAAATAAATTAGTTCATGATGGTAAAACAATTGAAGAGTTAATCGTAGAAAAGACATCAACTATTGGAGAAAAATTATCATTTAGAAGATTTGAAATATTAGAAAAAGAAGATAATCAAGTATTTGGAACATACTCTCATATGGGTGGAAAAATTGTTGCCTTAACACTATTAGATAGTGATGAAGAAGTAGCAAAAGATGTTGCAATGCAAGTTGCAGCTATGAGACCACTTTATTTAACAAGAGAAGATGTACCTAGTGATGTATTAGATAAAGAAAGAGCTATTTTGAAAGAACAAGCTGAAAACGAAGGATTAGACCCAAGTAAGATTGATATGATTGTCAATGGTAGAATCAATAAATATTACGAAGAAGTTTGTTTAGTTGATCAAGGTTTTATCAAGGAAAATAAGATGAAAGTTGATAAATATGTTGCATCTAAAAATAGTAAAATTGTTAGTTTTGTAAGATATGAAGTTGGCGAAGGTATGGAAAAAAGAGAAGAAAACTTTGCTGATGAAGTTATGAAACAAATTAATGGATAATTGTGCTAGATTTCTAGCACTTTTTCTTTACTTAAATATTAATATTTGGTAGAATGTTATAAGAGGTAGTAAAGAATGACAAACATTAGAGAAGAACATAATAAAGAATTAAATAGCGGTGCAAGTGAGTTATTGGCAGCAATAGACAATTATAGGAGAATTATTGAAAAAGGTGATGCCTTTGGAAAACCTGGTATATTACGAGGAATAACAATATTTGAAGGAGTAATTAGAGATGTAAATCCTAACGTAATTGATGAGAAAGTAGAAACAACAATACAACAAAGTGTTGAAACATATTTGGTTCGGAAAGAAGATAATATGCAACATGTTGATACTGTGGCGCGCCGTGGTATTAGTACCTGTCTTATAATATTAAGCAATCATACTAAAAGATCAAGTGAATCAAAAGAAACCAAAGGTCAAAAAAGAACACGAAAAAGTGATAAAAGTTATTTACTTTTATAAAAAAGAGGTATATAATATAGCTACAAATTGTTAAAAACTGTGATGAGGACACGATTATATAATAGAATTTAAAGAGAATTAGTGGTTGGTGTGAACTGATAAGGATATTATATAATTACTACCTTTGAGTTGCACTCGAAAGAGATAGCCGGCATAGCCGTTAAATAAATTAAGGTATAAATTAGGATGGTACCGCGTACAACATTTCACGCTCCTTTAGGGTGTAGAAATGTTTTTTTCATGGTGGGGATCAATATGGATTTAAAAGGAAAGGTATTACAGTTCTTAAAAGCTTCTAATAAAGAAGTATCAATATCAGAAATGATTAAGAAGTTTAAATTAAATTATGAAGAAACTTTGTTATTATTGGATATTATCTATGAACTTGAACTTGATGGTAAAATATACTGTAGTGGCAACAATTCTTATCTTTATGTGCCTGCTGAATTTTATCCTAAAATAGGAATAGTTAAAATGTCTAATAAGAAGAAGCTATATATACAATGTGGTAAAAAGGTAGTAAATTTTCCTGAAGACAAAGATAACAAAGAAAAAGATGACGATGAAAATATAAAGGTATCTGAAGGCGATATAGTATTTGTTGAGATAAGTAAAAGTACTGAACATAAAATGAAGCTTGTAGGTAAGGTTACTAGAATAATAAAAAAACCGGAGTTAACAGGAATCAATACTTTTTATAAAGGAATACTTAAGAAGAAATATGATAAAAATACTTATTAT
This sequence comes from uncultured Clostridia bacterium, assembly GCA_947304495.1. Next base: position 35,757 of record CAMZBG010000001.1, read on the forward strand.
GTTACGATTGATGGCGTTGATATCATTATTCCTGATGATAATTTAAAAGGAGCATATCCCGGCGATACTGTTAGCATTCAGGTAGTTGATAATAAGTATGCAAGAGTTGTAGAAGTCGTTGATAGAAGTCCAGCAATGCATGTTTTAGAGTATAAAAACGTTAATGGCAATCTTCGCTGGACACCAGTAGATAGTCTTAATAATAGTTTCTTAGTTTCTTTTGAAGAAAAAATGCCGGAATTTAAAGAAAACGATCACATACTTATTCAATTTCTAGATGGAAAACCAACATATGTTAAGACAATAGAATTAGGTAATGATTTAAAGGATAGAATAATAACTATGCTTTATGATGCTGGATTTCCAGTTGAATCTTCTTTGGCGGCTAAGGCGGAAATACAAGAAATAATGTCTAGACCACTCGATAGTGAAATGGCTTCAAGGACAGATTTGAGAAATCTAGTAACAATTAGTTGTGATCCAGACAATGCCAAAGATTTGGATGATGCTTTTTCGGTAGTTTATGAAGATGGTGTATATACATTGTATTATTCTATTGCTGATGCATCTTATTTTGTTAAACCGGGAATGGCATTATTTGATGAAGCATATCAAAGAGGAAGTACGGCATATATTGCCAACTATGCATTTCCAATGTTAGGTGAGGAATTGGCTCAAGGCGTATGTTCTTTAAATCCTAATGGTGATAAATTAGCGATTACCTTTATGCACAAGTTTGATACTGAAGGTAATATAATAGATTTCTCAATTTTTAGAAGTGTTATTAGAAGTAATTACCAGATGGCTTATGGTAAAGTAAATAAAGCGCTCGAAGAAGGAATTGTCGATTCAGAATATCTTCCATATATGGATATGCTTGTGGTATCTAAAAATCTATCTGATTTATTAGAAAAACGAAAGCTCGAAAGAGGTGCTGTTTGCTTAAATGTTTTTGAGTATGAATTTTCTTATGATGAAGATGGTAATGTAAGTAGCATGGACTATAGACATAGGGGACCGGCCGAGAAAATGATTGAAAATTTTGCTTTAGTAACAAATGCAACAACAATTGCGACATTGTATTATCTTGGAGTTCTGGTTATGTTTAGAAATCATGAAGGACCAGATGCTGATAGTATAGCAAAATTAAAACACAATGCTCCATGGATTAATAATTATATGAAATATTGTAAAAAAATAAGTGATCCATCAATTTTACAAAAAATTTTGTTGTCTGTTTATGGAAAAACCTCAGAGTTAGAATCAATGCATTATGCTAAAGATATATTGTGTGCTTTTCCTAGAGCTTACTATTCATCTGAAAATAAGGGACATTTTGGTTTAGCTTATATTGTATATGGAACATTCACTTCGGATGGAAGAAGATTTGCTGATCTTTTCAATCATACTGGAATAGGGGCTTTACTAGATGGTAAAGTAGAGGAATTTGCTCAACAATTTCCTAATATAGAGTCGATGTGTGAACATATAACTGAGATGGAAATTAGAATTGAAAGTATCGATAGGCAAGTTAAAAATATGCAATTAAAAAAATATCTTGCAGCGTACATGGATCAGGTATTAGAGGCCGAGATTGTATTTATTAATCGCGATTTTGTGTATGTACGGACAAAAAATGGTCTTTATGGTATTGTACCAATAGACAGAAGTTCTTATAGAGGTAAAATGGTTAATATCTATGGACAATGGTGTGGACAAGGTGATGTAATAAAGATTATGTTAGAGGGAGTAGATGAGGTAAATAATGGAATAATTTTTAAAACTGTTGGTGTAAAAACAGTAGCATTAAAAAAAGAAAGGAAGAAAAAAAATGATAAACATTAAAGAAGATGAAAAATTAAGTGTAAAAAATCATAGCTGTGCTCATTTGTTAGCACAAGCAATTAAACATTTATATCCAAATGCAATGTTTTGGGTAGGACCAGTTATTGAATCTGGATTTTATTACGATGTCGATTTAGGAGATGAAGTAATAAAAGAAGAAGATTTAGAAAAAATCGAAAAAGAAATGAAGAAAATCAGTAAGGATGGTAAGAAGATTATTAGACATGAACTAAGCAAAGAAGAGGCTTTGGAAATGTTTAAAAATGATCCATATAAGATAGATTTGATTTCTAGAATGGATGAGGAAAGCGAAGTAATAAGTTGTTATTCGCAAGGTGACTTTACTGATTTATGCCGTGGACCACATGTGGATACAGTAAAAGAATTGAAGTATTTTAAGTTGCTTAAGGTAAGTGGTGCTTATTTCAAAGGCGATTCTAAAAATAAAATGCTTCAAAGAATTTATGGCGTATGCTTTGATAATGAAGAGGATCTTAACAATTATTTAGCTGAATTAGAAGATGCTAAAGAAAGAGATCATCGTAAAATTGGTAAAGATTTAGATATCTTTATGTCAGATGACCTAGTTGGTAAAGGTATGCCTTTGTGGTTGCCAAATGGTGCACTAATCAGAAAACAATTAGAAAATTATATATATGAAAAAGAACAAAAATTAGGATATAAACATGTATATACTCCTTGTGTAGGAACTGTTGATTTATATAAAACTAGTGGACACTGGGATCACTATAAAGAAAATATGTTTCCATCTATGAAGGTAGATGAAGAAGAATTTGTTTTAAGACCAATGAACTGTCCACATCATATGTTGATATATAGAAATGATTTACATTCATATCGTGAATTACCAATTAGAATTGGTGAATTTGCAACAGATTTTAGATACGAAGCAAGTGGGGCTGTTAAAGGACTAGAAAGAGTAAGATGCATGTGTCAAAATGATGCACATTTATTTGTTACTCCAGAACAAATTGGTGACGAGTTTAAACGTGTTGTCGAATTAATATTGGATGTTTATCGTGACTTTGGCTTAAATGATTATAAATTTAGATTATCATTGCGTGATCCAGAGGATAAAGAAAAATATTTTGATGATGATGAAATGTGGAATAATGCTGAAAATAAACTTCGTGAAGTACTTAATTCTTTCGGAATTGAATATTACGAAGCAATTGGCGAAGCTGCATTTTATGGTCCAAAACTAGATGTTGAAGTAAAACCTGCTGTAGGGCCTGAAGTAACATTATCTACTTGTCAATTAGATTTCTTATTACCAAGAAGATTTGAATTATCTTATATTGATAATGAAGGTAATAAACAGACTCCAGTTGTAATTCATAGAGCAATTTTTGGGACATTCGATAGATTTACGGCATTTATCCTTGAAGAAACTAAAGGCGTTTTACCATTGTGGCTTGCTCCAGTTGGTGTTAACATTATTCCAGTAAATAATGAATATCATTTAGAATATGCTAATAAAGTACTTAATAAGTTACGTGATGAAAATATTAGATGTGAGTTAGATGAAAGCGATGAAAAATTAAGCTATCGTATGCGCTTAAGTCAAACAAGAAAAATTCCTTATACATTAGTAATTGGCGATAAGGAAAGAGATAATGATATGGTAACTTATAGAAGGTTTGGTAGTCAGGAATCATTTAGTGTTTCAATGGCAGAATTTTTGAAACTAGTAAAAGAAGAAATTAAAAACAAAGGAAATAAATAGAGAACGATAAGTTCTCTATTTTGTTATTGTGTAAAATTTGTGTCAAATGCCTATTAATGTCGAAATATTGTGCTATAATTAATTTAAATGATAGTTGATGATGAAGATGAGATTATCATATACAGGAGGTGTTGATTCAGGGGAACACAAACTTAAAATACATAAAAACAAAAAAGGAAGGAAAAATATGAAAAAATTAGGAAAGAAAATAAACTATTTTGTAAAAGTATTTTTAGCAGTTGGTTTATTGTTTACTAATGTTTCTTCAATTTCAGTTGTTTTTGCTTATGAAGGCGATGAAACAAATAATGATACTACTGAAACTGTTTTAACTGATAATCCTTCGGAGGGTGAAGAGAATAAAGAAGAAAACTTAGAAGAATTAGAAGAAGAAAAAAATAGTGAAGAAAACTTAGAAGACGAAAATACAAATGAAGAGAATACTTCAGAAGAAAATGAAGATTTAAACGAAGAAAATACTGAAGAAGAAAATAAAGAAGAAAACGAAAATTTAAATGAAAATGAAACTTTAGAAGAAAATGAAAATCAAGAAGAAGAAAAAACGGATGAAAATATACCTGGAGAGGAACTAGGCACTGGAGAACAAACAGATGAAGAATCTAATACAACTACTGAATATGATTATACAGCTATGTTAAATCAAAGTGCTGCTGATCTAGGTTTAAGTTCAGCATACTCTTTTAAAGAAGTCGATGGTGAAAAAAGGTTGTATGTTATAAATGGCGTTAATGATGGAGAAGTTGGACAAATCATAGATAATGCATTTTCTGATGTGAGTGGAGAAATTGTAGAGGACGATGTAATTCTTACTCACGGAGATAAGGAAATAACATATCATGTATATATTTACAATAATGATTATTTGCTAGAATTGGTTAAAGCAGCTGTTGGTAACGAAGATGCTACAATCGAGGAAGGCGATATGAATGGTGATGGTAAAGTAGATGCTGAAGATGCAGTAATTCTAAATAGAATATTGAATGATGGATTTGCTGATTACGAACCTGAAGAATCAGATACCAAAATCAATTCTAGATTAGATGCTTATGTTAATGAAGAGGCAATAAGTGGAGAAGTAAATGTTTCTACTGGTGATACATTCACAGTTGAGTATGTACTTACATTAACAAAAGATGCAATCGATACAGTTACAGGTTCTATAAATTATAACAAAGATTTGTTAAGTTTAGAAAATGTTGAAGCAAGAAATCTAACTACTGGTGAAGTATATGAAGGTAAATATTTATATTTAGGTGACTTCATTATGGGTTCTGAAAAAGAAAACGAGGATGGCACTATTGAATATGAAGCAGTTGATTATGTAATTATTGTTATGACATTTAAAGCATTAACATCTGGTAGCGATACGATTAGTATTGATAATTTAGGATACTATTACGAAATGACATATTATGAAGGTGAAAACGGTAATGATGTGATGGTAGTAGTTCTATCTAGTGATACTTCACTTGAATCATTATCAATTGCTGGCCAAAGTGTAGAGTTAAAAGATGGTGTATACGAATACGAAATCACTGTTGATGAAGATGTAACTGATGCTTCAGTTCAAGTTAGTGTAGCTGATGGTAATGCTGAAATCACTTCAATAGTTGCCCCTGAAGAACTAGCTGAAGGCGAAAATGAAATTAAGATCACAGTTACTGCTGAAGATGGAAAAGAACAAGTATATACAGTGAAAGTCATTAGAGGCAAAGTACAAGAAGAAGCACAACAAGAAGCCAATGAAGCAACTGTTAGTCCAATAAGTTACCAAGAAGATACATATGATAATAATAATGATGACGAACCAATTATCGATGATGGTGGTAATAAACAAGATGATGATAAGAAAAATGATGATAATAAAGAAGATGACAACAATAAAGAAGAAAATAAGGATAATGGTAAATTATCTAGAATTATAATTATTTCATTAATCTTATTGGCATTAGCTGGACTTATCTATTTAATATTCAAAGATGAAGATGAAGAAACTAAGAAGTCTAATAAAGATATTAATAGATTCAAAAATGATGATATAACCAATGAAAAAAAGGTTAATAATAAAAATAAAAAAGTAGATAAAAATCATAAAAAAGGAAGATAAAAATCTTTCTTTTTTTTGTTTATGATGATATAATTGTTATGATAGAGGTATTAGGAGGTAATTATGAATAGAAAGGGTCAAGCTTTAGTTGAATTTGTATTTATATTACCAGTATTTCTATTTATATTATTCGTAATATATGATTTTGGTATGGTTTTTAACAGAAAGAATATACTAATTAGCGATAGTAGTGATATTGTCGAGTTGTATAGAAATGGAAAAACAATTGAGGAAATAAATGGAATGTATTCAGATGTTCTTGTAGAAGTGGATAGTACTAGTGACTATAACAAACTAACCTTAACTAGTAATGTTAAATTAATTACTCCTGGATTGAATCGAGTATTTGGTAATCCATATAAAATAAAAGTAGAGAGGTATATACCTAATGAGGAATAATAGAGGACAAAGTTTAGTTTTGTTTGTACTAACATTACCAATATTATTCTTAATATTTTTGGGAATATATACTATTGGAAGAATGTCTTTATTGAAACAAGAATTAGATAGTATTGCTAATATGGCAATTAGTTATGGCGTAGATAATATTGATGAAGATAATATCGTTAGTAAAGTTGAAAACATAATTAGAAAAAATAAAAATGATATTGATAAAGTAGAAGTTAGCTTTGAAGATAGTAAGTTAAGAGTAATGCTTGTTGAAGATTTAAATATGAAATTATCATTACTTAGTGGCAAACTTAAGGTAAAATCTAGCTATATTGGATATCTTCAAGAAGATAAAAAGATAATTGAAAGGGATAAATAGGTGGTGTAATATGAATAATCAAAATGGTAAGATTATTACAATTTCATCAGTTAAGGGTGGTGTTGGCAAAACAACACTAACCATTAATTTAGCAGGAATATATTTTCTTCAGAAGAAAAAAGTTTTAATTATCGATTTAGATTTATTTGCTGGTGGCGTTGCAACGCTTACTAATGTTAGTAATAAAAAAGATATATATATGTTGGTTGATGCACTTAGTAATAATAAGCAGATTGAACTTTCAGATTATGTAGCAAAATATAATAGTGGAATAGATGTTTTAGCTAGTCCAAAAGATCCAAGAGATGTTTCAAAAATTGAAAGTAAATATATAAACAAAATATTCGATATTGCAAAACATGATTATGATGTAATTCTTGTTGATACGACTCATTCTTTAGATGAAATTTCTTTGGTTGCTATCGATGCTTCTTATTGTAGCGCTTTTGTTATCACAAATGATTTGGTTGATATAAAAAACATGAAAAGTTTAGTCAATATTTTTAATGAAATGGGTAAGGATAATTATAAAATTGTCTTAAATAATTCTAGAGATACGGGTAAAGATTATATCAGTTTATTCGATATTAGAAATATGATTAAAAGAAATATCGATTATACAATATCTAAAAATTTCTATGTCAAAAATATTGATAAATATGTATTGAACGGAGAGATTCTTACACTTAATAAGACAGTACGTAGATTTTATAGTAACGATATGGCTAATATGGAAAAGCTTGCGTTATCATTAATACAGGATGGTGATAGTCATGAATAATAAGTCATTACTTGATGAATTTAATGTTCATAAAAGAGAGATTAAGTTAGAAGATGTAAGCGATTATGAGGTGTTTCCTGATAAATCAAAGTTGGATGTTCTAAGGTCAAAGATTGTTCAAAATTTAATTAATAATCAAATTCCAGAAAATGTTTCTTTGGAACAATATATTAATGATCAAATAGATGAAACATTAGAAGATTATGATTTGGATACAAATCAAAGAAATCATATATTTAATTTAATTCAAAATGAAATAAATGGATATGGACCACTTACTGATTTGCTTAATAATGATTCAGTTACTGAAATAATGGTAAATGGAACAAATGATATATATGTTGAAGTAGATGGTAAACTCGTTAAAGATGAGTCAGTATCTTTCATCAATGAGGATCATATAATTAGAACAATTCAAAGAATAGTTCAACCATTAGGTAGAACTATCGATGCAGTAAATCCAATGGTTGATGCAAGACTTAGAGATGGCTCTAGACTTAATGCTATTATTCCACCATTATCATTGACAGGACCAGTTGTAACAATAAGAAAATTTTCTAAAAGAATGGATAGTATTGATGATTTACTTCGTATGGGCACCATGACTACATACATGGCAGAATTTTTACAAGCATGTGTTGAAGCAAAACTTAATATAATAATTTCTGGTGGTACTGGTACTGGTAAAACAACATTACTTAATATTCTTAGTGGTTTTATTTCAGACGAAGAAAGAATTATTACGATTGAAGATGCAGCAGAATTGAAACTTCATCAATCACATGTAATTTCTTTAGAGACAAGAATGGTTAATTATGAGGGTGAAGGGGAAATTACAGTAAGAGATTTGGTCCGAAATTCACTTCGTATGAGACCTGATAGAATAATTGTTGGTGAAGTAAGAGGTAAAGAAGCATTTGATATGCTTCAAGCAATGAATACTGGTCATGAAGGTTCTATTACTACATTGCACTCAAATTCACCAGAGGATGCCATTAATAGATTAGAGACAATGATGTTAATGAACGATATGGAATTGCCAGTAAGTGCTATTCGAAATTATATAGAGAAAGCAATTAATATTGTTATTCAAATAGATAGATTATCTGATGGTAAGAGAAAAATAAGTTCTATTTCAGAAGTCGTAGGCATTAAAGATGATAAAGTTAGCCTAAAAGAAATATTTGCTTTTAAAGAAAATGGACTTTCTGAGCAAGGTGAAGTAAGAGGAGAATTTGTTTTATATAAATACATACCAAAGGTATATGAAAGAATGAAGAGAAAGGGTATTATTCTTAAAGATATTTTTGGTGAATAGAATGAAGCGAATACACGGAAAGGAAATTAGCTATATTGCAATATTATTAATAATATGTATATTATCTTTTCTAATCGCTAAATTTATTGTAAGAAGTAATATTGGCGGTGAAGAAATACCAATAGATACAAGTACAAGAATGTAATAAGGTGGTGGTGATAATTGTGGATAAAAGATTATTTATTATATCGATACAAATAGTATTAGTGTTAGTTTTGGTTGCAATTATCACTATGTTTATTAGATTAAATAACGCTGTTAAACTTGAAAAAAGAATAGCTAGATATAGTATTAGAGGAAATCCTAATAACGAAAACTCTTCGGTGTTTGATAGAGTATGGAATAGGTATTTATTATTTGTTAAAAATCAAAGAAAAAAAATAAGAAAATTATTTCCTACGCTTACAAGAATCTATGATAAATATTCGGTAGGTAGCGAATATAAAACTGAAGATTTAATTACTCATAAATTAATTATTAGTTTTATATTTGTAATTTTAACAATAATTGCAATGAGTATTCAGGGAAGATTAGTAACAATGGCTCAGTTATTATTTAGTTTAATTATAGGATTTTATACATTGGATATTTATTTGGTTATCGTTATGAAAGTAAATAGAAAAAGAATTGAAAATGATATGCTAAGGGCGATAATCATTATGAACAATGCTTTTAAATCTGGCAAATCAACAATTCAAGCAGTCGAAATAGTTAGTAAAAAATTGAATACTCCGATTGGTGTTGAATTTAAAAGAATATATGAAGAAATGAAATATGGATTAGCTATAGATACTGTTTTTGATCGTTTTAGTAAGAGGGTTAATATTGAAGAAGCTGAATATTTATCTTCTTCTTTGACAATCTTAAATCGAACTGGTGGTAATATCGTAGCGGTTTTCGATTCGATTGAAAAAACACTTTTTGATAAGAAAAAACTAAAAGAAGAACTAAAAAATTCTACCATAGTATCAAAATTAGTCGTAAGAATTTTATTGGTAGTTCCAGTGCTCTTTGTTTTAATTATCTACTTTTTAAATCCAACTTATTTTTCTCCGTTTTTTGCTAGTCCACTTGGATATATGCTTGTAGGAATTATTCTTGTTATGTTCATAATATATGCTTATTTATTGGCTAGAATAGTGAAGGTGGATTACTAATGAATAAAGAAGAGTTAATAAATAGAATATATAGTGATAGATATATTAAAAAGCAGATAAATAAAATTAAATTATTAGGTACAGGTAATCAGATAAATATTTATGATTTGATATTGGCCCGTTTTGTATCGTCTGTTACCGTATTTGTAATAAGTTTATGTTCATTTAATTATGGATATATTATAGCTCCTATAGTAACACTTACTTATTATTATATGTTTAATAAAGTGATTATCGATAATAAACTCCATAAGAGAATGATAAAATTAGAAAGTGAAGCTATGCACTTCTTTGAAGTATTAACATTATCGTTGGAAACTGGGCGAAATTTGATTGAAGCAATTCAAGTTACAACTGCAAATGTTTCAGGTGTTTTATCAGGTGAATTCAAAGAAACTATAAGAGAAGTAGATTTTGGTAAAAGTTTGAATGAAGCGTTATCTGATATGCAAAAAAGAATTCCTAGTGATACGATTAATAATATTATATTATCACTTACAGAATCTAATCTATATGGTAATAGTATAATTCAAAACTTATATAATCAAATTGATTTTTTAAGAGAAAAAAGAAAGATGGAGGTTAAAGGAAGAATAAGTAAAGTTCCAGTATTAATTAGCGTGATTTCTGTTTTCTTCTTTATTCCACTTTTACTTTTATTAATATTAGGACCAGTATTTTTGGAATATATAGGTTTAGGATAAAAATCAGTAATATATAATTACTGATTTTTTTAAATAAAATACTTTAAAAAATAAATAAATTATGTTAAGATATTGGATGTATGGAGGTGGATTATGTCAGGACATAGTAAGTGGTCAACAATTAAGAGAAAAAAAGGCGCTATCGATGCTGCTAGAAGTAAAGTGTTTCAAAAGTTAGCTAAAGAATTATATGTAGCTGCTAAATCAGGTGATTTAGATCCAGCTAATAATGCTAGTTTGAGAATGGTAGTTGAAAAAGCAAAAGCTGAAAATATGCCAAAAGCTAATATTGAATCTGCTATTCAAAAAGCAGCTAATAAAGGTGCTCAAGAAAATTATGAGTCTGTTAGGTATGAAGGATATGGGCCTAATGGTATAGCCATAATGATCGATTGCTTGACTGATAATAAAAATAGAACTGCTGGTTTTGTAAGAAGCACTTTATCAAAGCGTAATGGTAACTTAGGAACTGATGGCTCTGTAAGTTACATGTTTAAAAGAAAAGGACTTATAGTATTAGAAAATGTTTATGATGAAAATAAAGTTATGGAAGATGTATTAGCTTTAGATATATTAGATATGGAAATCGAGGATGAAGAAATTACTATTTATACAGAATCAGATAAATTCTTGGAGGTAAAAGATCAACTTTTACAACTCGGATATGATAAGTTTATTATATCTGAAGTTACATTTATACCAGATAATTATATTACGTTAGATGAAGAAGGTACTGAAAAAGTAATGACATTAATTGAAGCATTAGAGGATTTAGATGATGTACAGAACGTATATCATAATTTAGATATTTAGGAGTATTTATGGATAAAAGTTTAGAAGAATTTAGAAAAGAGAGAGATTTAATCGTTGGGGAAATTGGTGAATTCGATGAAGAGGACTTTGTTAAGTCAGGTATTTCTTTAGAAGAATATACAAATCCAAACGAGGAAACAATAAAAAAACTAGTAGAATATGTAGCTAGAGAATACGATCAAACATCAGTATATAGTGAATAAGAATCAGATATAAATTTGATTCTTTTTTCATATGTTTTAGTATGAAACTAAAACAATATAAAAAGAAGACTCTTGGGAGTCACTTAGTAAGAGAGTTAACAATAGTTTTGATATCGATTGCTGCAGCACTTATGGTCATCAATTACTTTTATAAACAATTTAATAGGGTAATGTTACCAATGGCTGAATCAATGTCTAGAAAATATGTAATGGAGGTTATTAGTAGTGCTACAAAAGATGTAAATATTAAAAACAATTTATTTTCTATTCAAAGAAATACTGATAATGAAATTAAAATGATTGATTACGATGCCTATGAAGCAACACAATTAATTAATAGAATTACTACAAATATCGAAAATCGATTTAACAATGATGAATATATTGTCTCAGAAATACCATTTGGAATAATTTTCAAGAATAGTATATTGAGAAATCTAGGACCAATGATTAAAATAAAAATTAAAATGATCGATAGTATTATTAGTGAAATTGAAAGCCTAGTAAAACCATATGGAATAAATAATGCTTTGATTGAAGTTAGAATTAAATTAAAGGCTAATGTAAGAGTTATATTGCCAATTGTTAGTAAAGAAATTACAGTTACTAATGTCATACCTTTATCAATTAATATTATAAACGGAAGTATTCCTGAGGCATATATTGCTACCTATAAATAACTATCCTAAGGCAATATCCAATATCATCATAACGGAAAAACCAATTATAGTAAAAAGAGCCATTAAGTCTTTCTTTTCATTACTTTGGCTTTCTGGAATTAATTCTGATACGACGACATAAATCATGGCTCCAGCCGCAAATGATAGAAAAAAAGGTAAAAGACTTCTTACTTTAAGAACTAAAATAGCTCCAATTACTCCAGCTATTGGTTCAACAATTGCTGATAATTGTCCGTAGAAGAAGGCATGACTTCTACTCATTCCCTCACGTAGTAATGGAATAGAGACAGCAGAACCTTCTGGAAAATTCTGAAGACCAATGCCAAAGGCTAGCATAATAGCAGATATAATTGTCGCTCCATTTATACCATAAAAGATTGAACCAAAGGCAATACCAACAGCTAATCCTTCAGGTATATTATGGATAGTAATTGATGAGATTAACATTAGAATTCTTTTGTTTTTTTTAGTAAATATTTTATTAAATATCTTATCGGTTACGTATAAGAGAATACCACCAGAAAAGAAACCACTAAAAGTAATTATCCATGGAGTAATATTGAGTTCATTACTTGAAGAAATAGCGGGGGCTAAAAGTGAAAAATACGAAGCTGAAGTCATAACTCCAGCGGCAAATCCTAACATAGCATCCATAATGTTCCTACTTATATTTTTAAAAAAGAAAACTATGGCAGCGCCTAAGGCTGTAATTAGATATGTAAATGTTGTAGCAATTAATGCTTGATATATATAATTTAGATTCATAAACCAGTTAAACATAAAACACCTCTATATATTTTATGGATAAGAATAAATTGTGTTATTGTTTATTGCTATTTTATATGATATGATTAATTTGGGTGATGTTATGATACTATTGGAAGAGTTTGATAGTAATAAGAAAGCAGTTATTAATCCATCTGATATTCATAAAAAAATAGCAAGTATGCCAAAAGTAGCCATTGCATGTTTTTCTAGTATATTATTTGAAAAAATAGTAGCTGGAGGTAAATGTGTAAAAATAGCTGAAATGCAAAATACTTGTGGATGTCAAGATGTATATGCAATCGATTATAATGACCATAAATTTGCTCTGTTTCAAATCGGTGTAGGTTCACCAATGGCAGTTGTAAATATTGAAGATATGCATGAATTGGGAATAGAAAAGTTTATTATATTTGGTAACTGTGGAGTATTAGATGCTTCAATTGAAGATTGTTCAGTTATTATTCCTAATAGAGCGTTACGTGATGAAGGAACTAGCTTTCACTATATGTTACCGTCTAAAAGCATTGAATTGAATAGGAAATATATTTCGGAATTTAAAGAAATATTGAATAGATTAGGTTATAGTTATGTTGAAGGAACTACATGGACAACTGATGCTTTTTATAGAGAAACAAAAGAAAAAGTAGAAAGAAGAAAGAAAGAAGGAGCAATAGTAGTCGAAATGGAAGCATCAGCATTACAAGCTGTATGTGATTTTAGAGGTTGTGAACTATTTATATTTTTCTATGCTGGCGATAATTTAGATAGCAGTGAGTGGGATAAACGTAGCTTATCTGGTGATATTAAATTAGATGAAAAATCACAGATAGCTTATTTGGCATTGGAACTGGCATGTAAGATTGATTAAGATTTACCATTTTGGTAATCTTTTTTTGTTTTTTATTGGAAATATAAACAAAAAACTATTTAAATTTTTTCAATTATTTGGTATAATTAAGAAGAGTAGGTGGAATATGTATAAAAAGAAATGGTTGTTCTTTATAGCAATTATCCTATTTTTATCTGGATGTACTAAAATTACTAACAATTTAGATGATATTGTAAAGGCAACGATGACGAGTGATAAACTACCTGCTAATACAGTATCCACAGGATATGAATTATATATTCCTATAGGTGTTAGTCAAGTATATGATAGTGAATATAATCAACGTTTTAAAATAAATAATCGTTATGTATATCTATATGTCGATACGATTAGTTATTATTATAAAAATCTCTTAAATTATAAGAGTAATAATGATTATAGTTATTACTATAAAGAATTAAACGTCGATGGTAAAACCGGTTATATAGGGATAAATAAAGTAGAAGAAGATCTTTATTTTTGCGAAATAATATATAATTATTCTAAGAGTGAATTTTATGCCAATATGGAAGATTTACCAGTAGTTATGGCCAACACATTGATAATGCAAAAAAGCATTAAATATAATGACAATTTAATAAGTGTCGAACTTGAAAGTGGCGTCAGTGATGGTAAAGAAATAAAGTATGAATTAGATAGTCCAAAAGATACTGAAAGCACATTCTCAGATTACTTGCAAGAATATGTTCCTGAAGAAGAACCTGAGGTGGAATTACCAGATGATAACGGATAATGTGATAGATAAGAGGTGCAATAATGAAATTATTAGATAAAATCAAAGATTTATTTATGGATGAAGTAATCGATGATGATGAAGTCGAATTGGAAGAGGAAGAACATAGTGAATACAAAGAACCTCCAAAAGAAGACACTTTACCAAAAGTAATGAGAGAAACCATAAAGAAAGAAGAAAAAAAAGAGGAAAAACAAGAAGAACACATTGAACTTAAGCTTAAACCTCAAGATTTCAATATGGAAACTGAAGAAGAGGTTATGACTAGGGAGCAATCAAAGAAATTTAATTTTCCTTTTGATTTTGAAGATGATTTCTTAAAAAAAGAGGAAGAACCTGTAAAAAAGAAAGAGATACCTATTGATCTTGGACTTGAGGATGTACCTAGAGAAAAGAATGGCAATATTAATGTTTTAGATTTTGAACGAGAGAAGTCTAAAAAATTAGAGGAATTATATAAGAAAAAAGATGAAGAAGAGGTTAAACCTAAATTCAAAGCTTCACCAGTAATATCACCAGTTTATGGAGTGCTTGATAAGAATTATACAAAAGAAGAAGTGAAGGAAAAAACAGATGATGTTACAACAATGAAAAGACCATCTAAGAAAGTGGATTTTGAGACTGTTAGAAAAAAAGCATTTGGTAATTTAGCAGATGAAATAAAAGATAGTATGCTTTGTGAAAACTGTGAATTATACAAAGAAGTTAAAAAAATCAGTGCTCTATCTGAAGATGATTTACTTTATGATATGACTGTTGATGAAGATGAAGGAAAAGATGTTACAATTGAAAAGGCATATGATAATTATGAGGAATTTGGTGTAGCTTATGAACCAAGAGTAAAACGAAAGAAAGTAACTTATGAAGAAGAAGTTGAAATGGAAATGCCAGAACCTGAAGTAGACGAAGAAAAGAAAGATACAACATCTTTAGATAATCTTATCAATGATACTAATAATGCATCTGAAGAATTTACAAAGATGGAAGATAAAATTGATGATGAACTTGAGGATAAAATTGATGAAGTGATAAAGGAACCGGAAACAGAAGTGTTAGAAGATGAAGTGAAAGAAGAAATTCCTTCAAGAGAAGAAAGTAAAAAATCAACAAAAGTTGATGCTGACTTTTTTGAACTAATAGATTCGATGTATAAAGAAAGGATAGATGAATAATGAGTGAAGTCTTACCAATAATTTTATATATACTTGGTTCTATTTTGCTGGTAGTATTAATAATATTAGGTATAAAATTGATTATTACAATGGATAAAATTCAAAGTACAGTCGATAATATTAATACAAAGGTTAATTCTTTGAATGGATTCTTTTCAATAATCAATTTTACAACTGATAAAATAGCAATGATTAGTGATAAAGCAGTTACGGCTGTATCAGAATTTATTAAAAAAATATTTACAAGAAATGAGGAGGAGAGTGAAGAAGATGAGTAAAAGAGGCGGAGGATTATTTGGATTACTTACAGGTATCGGAATAGGTGTTGGAGCAGGAATGCTTTTAGCACCAAAAACAGGCGAAGAGTTAAGAAAAGATTTATCAAAAAAGATAAATGAACTTATCGAAAAAGCAAAAGAAATTGATGTCAAAGAAGTATCTGAAGATATGAAGAGTAAATTAACTGATCTAAAAAAAGATATAGAAGATTTAGACAAAGAAAAAGCTTTAGATTTAGCTAAAGAAAAAGGCGAAGATTTAAAAGTTAAAGCTAATGAATTATTAGCGTTAGCTAAAGAAAAAGGTACTCCAGTGCTTGAAAAAGCAGCTGAAGAAGTTAGAGCTAAAGCTATTCAAGTAACTAAAGAAGTTCTAAAAAGATTAGAAAAAGAAGAAGCAAAAGATACAAAGAAAACAAGTAAGAAAGAATCTGAATAGATTCTTTTTTATTAAAATAATACATGTAGTAAATTAATTTGACATTTATTAAAAGGTATATTATTATGTGTTTGTCTAACTTTCATATTTAGGAATATGGAGGAATATGTTAAAATTAAAAAACGTATGTAAGAGTTATAAAGTTGGTAAGACAGATAAGACAATACTTGATGGGATTACTTTAGATTTTCAAAAAGGCGAACTAGTTTTTATTTTAGGAGCTAGTGGAAGTGGAAAAACGACACTTCTAAATATAATAGCTGGTAATACTACATGTGATAGGGGAGAAATATACTTAGATAATCGTTGCATTAGTGATTTTACTGATAAGGAATTAAATAACTATCGTAGTTATATCGTTGGTAATATATTTCAAGACTATAATTTAATTGAATATATGAGTGTTTATGATAATATAACATTAGGTTATAAAAATGGACTAAGTCGTAATGAAATTGATGAATTAATGAGACAACTTGACATATATGATAGAAGGAAGACAATAGTAAATAAATTATCTGGTGGTGAGAAACAAAGAGTAGCAATTGCTAGAGCATTAGTAAATGATCCAGATATTTTATTGGCAGATGAACCAACTGGAGCCTTGGATTCAAAGACAGGAATAGAAGTAATGGAAATACTTAAAAGAATTTCAAAGCATAAGTTAGTAATTGTCGTTAGTCATGATAGTTATTTAGCTAATAAATATGCTTCAAGAATAATCAATATTAAAGATGGAAAATGTAATTATTTACCGATTACAAATAATGAACTTATATCTACGAAAGAAATAAATAAGAAATTTAGTAAAATTAAAACATTAATGTTGGCAATAAAAAACTTGTGGCTAAAGAAAACAAGAACACTATTTATGGCACTTGCTATATCACTTGGAATGATATGCATTGGGATAGTTGTTAACTTATATAGTAATTTTAACGATGAGATTAATAAATTAGAAGAGGATATCGTGTCTATTTTTCCAGTGACAGTTAGAAATGGTAATTACGATATAACAGATAATAAGATAAGACAAGTGAATGATAGGATAGCAATTAAAAGAAAAGAAAGTTATATTCATACGAATAAAATTAAACAAAGTTATGTTGATTATTTAAATGGTATTAATGAAATAAAGTATATGACATATGGTTATGATATATCATTACCGCTTATAAGTGATAGCTATAAAACAATTGATAATACTTATTTTAAAGCTATTCCATCAAGAGAATATATCAATACTAATTATGATTTTTTATATGGGAAAAATATTGCAAATAAATATGAAATACTTATAAAAGTTGATAGCAACAATAATGTCAGTAGTGAATTACTTAATTATTTTGATATAGATAGTGATATTAATTATAATGATATTGTGGGTAGAAAAATAAAAATAATATTAAATGATACATATTATATAAAAAGTGGTAAATACTATATCATAAATAATAATGTAGAAGAATTATATAGTAAGAGTAATATTGAATTAACAATTGTTGGCGTTGTCAAAGAGAAGGAAGAAAATGATAAAAACAATTATTTATTCTATGATAGTGATTTAATCAATTATATAATCAATATTAATAGTAATAGTGAAATTGTTAAATCACAAATTAAATGTGAAGATAATGTATTAGGATTAAATATACTAAAAAATGATATGTTAGCTTATCTAGGATATAATGCCTTGCCTAGCGAAATCAATATATATGTTGACAGTGTTAATAATAAAGATAAATTGATAAAAAAATTAGATGAATATAATAAGAATAATGATAAACTTATATATATAGATTCAATGGCTTCATCCATTGAGATTGTTAGAGAGTTTGTTACAATAATCAGTGGGATACTAATTATTTTTTCAATTATATCAATAATAGTTTCTTCACTTATGGTAGCTATTCTAACTAGTGTTAGAGTGTTGGAAAGAAAAAAAGAAATTGGCATATTGCGTAGCCTTGGAGCTAGTAAAAAAGATATTAGAAAACTATTCAACACAGAAAATATACTTATTGGATTATTAGCTTTGTGTTTGAGCCTAATAATAATAGCTTTAATCAGTAAACCAATAAATATAATAATGAACAATTATTTAGGATTAGAAAATATCTTTTTAGTTAAATATATATTGTTAATATTGGTCTTGACTGTCAATGTTTTAATTATCAAATTTTTTGGCGGAATTCCTGCAAGAAAGGCGAGTGGAATGGATATAGTTACTTGTATCTATAATAGATAATTAATAATAATTAGATATAGAAGAAAGTTATAAAAAGTAACTTTCTTTAATATTTATATAATAAATGCATAAAATGTAAAGAATTATAAAAAAATTCTTGACTTAAATTAAATTATTTGATATTATTAATTCGTTCGTGATATTCTGGTTTTGTTTTATGACAAAACTTATATTTAATAAGGAAAATGAAACACCAGGATATGTGCAAGATAAACACTAGAAAATATATGAGAGGAGGAATACAATGCCTACAGTTAATCAAATAATTAGAAAAGGTAGAGGTAACAAAAGAAAGAAAAGTAAATCTCCAGCTTTACAAGTTGGTATGAATACAATCGAAAGACATCAAACTAATCAAACTTCACCACAAAAGCGTGGTGTATGTACAAGGGTTGGAACAATGACACCAAAGAAACCAAACTCTGCTTTGAGAAAGTATGCGAGAGTAAGATTATCTAATGGAATGGAAGTAACTTGTTATATTCCAGGAATTGGACATAATTTACAAGAACATAGCGTTGTTCTAATTAGAGGTGGACGTGTTAAGGACTTAATCGGTGTTCGTTACCATATTATTCGTGGTACTATGGATACTGCTGGTGTTCAAGACAGAAAGCAAGGTAGAAGTAAATACGGTGCTAAGAGACCTAAAAACTAATATATAATAGAAAATAATTGAGGAGGTTAAAATGAGAAAAAGACAAGCTGTTAAAAGAGATGTACTACCAGATCCAATATATAATTCCAAAGTAGTTACTAAACTTATCAATCAAATTATGAAGAATGGTAAAAAAGGAACTGCTCAAAAGATTTTATATGGAGCTTTCGATTTAGTTAAAGAAAAAACTAAAGAAGAACCAATGGCAGTATTCGAAAGAGCTATGAATAATATAAAACCAGCTCTAGAAGTAAAATCTAGAAGAGTTGGTGGAGCTAATTATCAAGTTCCAGTTGAAGTAAAACCTGAAAGAGCACAAGCATTAGCTTTTAGATGGTTAATAAATTATGCAAGACTAAGAAGTGGTCATAGTATGGCTGAAAATTTAGCAAATGAAATAATTGATGCATCAAATGGTATCGGTGCATCTGTTAAGAAAAAAGACGATACACATAAAATGGCAGAAGCTAATAAAGCATTTGCACATTATAGATGGTAAGAAAGGAATAAAACAATATGGCTCGTAAAATAAGTTTACAAAATACAAGAAATATTGGAATTATGGCACATATAGATGCTGGTAAGACTACTTGTACTGAACGTGTTTTATACCATACCGGAAAGATTCATAAAATTGGTGAAACTCACGATGGTGAATCTCAAATGGACTGGATGGAACAAGAACAAGAAAGAGGTATTACTATAACATCAGCAGCAACAACTGCTTATTGGCGTGGTCATAGATTCAATATAATTGATACTCCAGGACACGTAGACTTTACTATTGAAGTTCAAAGAAGTTTAAGAGTTCTTGATGGTGCTGTACTATTATTGGATTCTCAAGCTGGTGTTGAACCTCAAAGTGAAACTGTATGGAGACAAGCAAATGAATATAAAGTACCTAGAATAATTTTCTCTAATAAGATGGACAAGATGGGTGCAGATTTCTTTATGAGTTTGAATAGTGTTAAGGAAAGACTTGGAGCAAAGACTGCTGCCATTGAACTTCCTATAGGGGCTGAAAGTGATTTTAGAGGCGTTATTAACTTAGTTACAATGACTGCTTTAGAATTTGATGGTGGCCAAGATGAAAACGCTAAAGAAATAGAAATTCCAGAAGAATTAAAAGCACAAGCAGAAGAATATAGAAATATCCTTATCGAAGCTGTTGCTGATTATGATGAAGAATTAATGATGACATATTTAGATGGTGGAGAAGTATCTGTTGAAATGCTTAAAAGAGCAATTAGAACAGGTACATTACAAGCTGATTTCTTCCCATTTATGTGTGGAACAGCTCTAGGTAATATGGGTATTAAACCATTACTAGATGCGGTAATCGATTATTTACCAAGTCCAGTAGATGTTGAAGCTATCGAATGTACTGATGATAAGGGTAATGAAATTTTACGTCACCCAAGTGATTCAGAACCATTTACTGCTTTAGCATTTAAAGTTATGACAGATCCATTTGTTGGAAAACTTACATTCTTCAGAGTATACTCTGGTACACTTAAATCAGGAAGCTATGTAATGAATTCAACAAAAGGTGAAAAAGAAAGAATCGGACGTATTCTTTTAATGCATGCAAATCATAGAGAAGAAATAGATGAAGTATATGCTGGTGATATTGCAGCTGCTGTTGGTCTTAAAGATACAACTACTGCTGATACACTTTG
>CAMZBG010000002.1 GCA_947304495.1 uncultured Clostridia bacterium
AAGAGTATTTCTACTCTTTTGATTGGTACGTTTAAACGTCCTATTTTTGATTCGCCTTAATTGCAGCTTGAGCAGCAGCAATTTTAGCAATAGGAACTCTGTATGGTGAACATGATACGTAATCTAGTCCTACTCTATTACAAAATTCAATTGATGATGGTTCTCCACCGTGTTCTCCACAGATTCCTAGATGAATGTTTGGTCTAGTTTGGCGGCCTAATTTAGCAGCCATTTCTACTAATTTTCCTACACCATTTTGATCTAATCTTGCAAACGGATCAGATTCATATATTTTGTTTTGATAATATGCATCTAAGAATTTACCGGCATCATCTCTTGAAAAGCCAAATGTCATCTGAGTTAAATCGTTGGTACCAAATGAGAAGAATTCAGCTTCTTCTGCTATTTCATCTGCAAGTAAGGCTGCTCTTGGAATTTCAATCATTGTACCTATATGATATTCGATATTAGATTTCTTTTCTTTCTTTACTTCTTCAGCTGTTTCAATAACGATATCTTTAACAAATTTTAATTCTTTCTTTTCACCAACTAATGGAATCATTATTTCTGGTGATATTTCTATTTTTTCTTCTTCAGATACTTCGATAGCTGCTTCCATTAGGGCTCTAGTTTGCATTTTAGCTATTTCTGGATAAGTTACGGCTAGACGGCATCCTCTATGACCCATCATTGGATTAAATTCATGTAATTCACTTATTTTATTTTTTAATTGAGTAACTGTAACATTCATATCTTTAGCTAAAGCTTTGATATCATTTTCTTCGGTTGGCAAAAATTCATGTAGTGGTGGATCTAGATATCTTACAGTCATAGGTAGACCATTTAATTCTTTATACATAGCTTTAAAGTCACCTTTTTGGAAAGGTATTAATTCTTTTAAAGCAGCTTCTCTGGCTTCAACTGTTTCAGATAAGATCATTCTTCTTATTTTAGGAATTCTATCTGCTTCAAAGAACATATGCTCTGTTCTACATAAGCCAATACCTTCGGCACCTAATTCAATAGCCTTTTTAGTATCTCTTGGATTATCGGCATTAGTTCTGATACCTAAGCGTCTAAATTGATCAGCCCATGCCATTATTCTACCAAAATTACCAGAGATAGTTGCATCTACTGTTTTGATGTCTCCTAAATATATTTTACCGGTAGATCCATCTAATGAGATATAATCTCCTTCTTTAATTGTATGTCCACCTAATGTAAAGGTTTTATTTTTTTCATCAATGGTTATTTCACCACAGCCAGAAACACAGCAAGTGCCCATACCACGGGCAACAACAGCAGCGTGTGAGGTCATACCACCACGAACGGTTAGGACACCTTGACTAGCTACCATGCCTTCAATATCTTCTGGGGTGGTTTCTAGTCTAACTAGGACTACTCTATCTTTTTTACCGTGTTTTTTAGCATCTTCAGCAGTAAAGTATACTTTACCAGCAGCTGCACCAGGACTTGCAGGAAGAGCTTCACCAATTACTTTTCCAGCTTTTAATGCTTTATCATCAAACATTGGGTGAAGTAATTGATCTAAACTTTTAGCATCAATTCTCATGATGGCTTCTTCTGGAGTAATCATACCTTCATCTACTAGATCACAAGCAATATTGATGGCTGCTCTTGCTGTTCTTTTACCATTTCTAGTTTGCAAGAAATATAGTTTACCTTCTTGAATGGTGAATTCCATATCTTGCATATCTTTATAGTGATTTTCTAGTTTGGTAGCTATTTTAATAAATTCTTCATAGCATTCAGGTAAATCTTCAGCCAATTTAGTAATTGGTTGTGGTGTTCTTACACCAGCAACAACATCTTCACCTTGAGCGTTGATTAGATATTCACCATAGATACCTTTTTCACCAGTGCTAGGATTACGGGTAAAGGCTACACCTGTACCTGAAGTGTTGCCCATGTTGCCAAAGACCATAGCTTGAACGTTAACAGCTGTTCCCCAATCACCAGGGATATCATTCATTCGGCGATACACGATAGCACGTGGATTATCCCAAGAACGGAATACGGCTTTGACTGCTCCCATCAACTGATCTTTAACATCTTGTGGGAATTCCTCACCATGCATATGTTCACTATATACTTTCTTAAATCTTTTTACTAATTCTTTTAAATCATCAGTTGTTAATTCAGTGTCGTATTTAACACCTTTTTCTGCTTTTAATTCATCTATTATTTTTTCAAAGAAAGACTTATTTACTTCCATAACTACGTCTGAATACATTTGAATAAATCTACGATAGCTATCATAAGCAAATCTTTCATTTTTGGTTTTTTTAGCAAAACCTTCAACTGATTTATCATTTAATCCTAAATTAAGGATAGTATCCATCATACCTGGCATACTAGCTCTAGCACCACTACGAACTGATACCAATAACGGATCATTAAGATCTCCAAATTTTTTTCCTTGAATTTTTTCTAATTCTGCTAAAGCTGCAAATATTTGTTTTTCAATTTCACTTGATATTTTTTTACCACAATTGTAATATTCAGTACAAGCTTCAGTAGTTACTGTAAATCCTTGAGGAATAGGTAATCCAAGACATGTCATTTCAGCCAAGTTAGCACCTTTTCCACCAAGTAAGTTTTTCATACTGGCATTTCCTTCTTTAAATGCATATACGTATTTCATTTTATCACTCCTAACATTTTCTATCATATCAAAAACGAGATAATTAATCAATTAAAAATTGGCTTTTTTAAGAAAAAAAGTAGCTATTTTTGATATCTACTTTTTATCTTCTTTTTAATTTCACTTTTTTTACATTTTCGGCACATAGCAATATATGTGGAATTATTCTCACCAGCAATGACTACTTGTTCACCTTCAGTTTGAATTACACCATCTTCATATCTAGCGTTTACTGTAGCTTTAGCTCCACACATGGTACAAATGGATTCAATTTCCTCCACTCTATCACATATGGCAAGTATGGCAGCACTGCCAGGAAATAAATTATCCATAAAATCGTTTTTTAATCCAAAACAGATTACTTTTATTCCTAACTCATCGACTACGTTTGCTAGTTCTTTAATATGGTGTTCTGCTAGAAATTGAACTTCATCAACTAAAACACAATCTATTTGCATATCTTTACTTTGCATATCTTTACTATTCTCATGAATAATATCAAATATATTATCATTATTAGCAATTAGATAATCTGCTGCAACTTTCTCTCCATTACGGGAAACTATTGTATTGTCACCTTTGGTATCAATTAATGGTTTTAGGAGAATAACATTTCTTGCATTTTTTTTATAGTTATGCCACGTACCAATAAGCCTTCTGGTCTTACCACTACCCATAACTCCAAATATAAAAATTAATTCAGCCAAATTTACCACCCTATTCTTTAGCTCTTGGATGAGCTTTATTGTATATTTCTCTTATTTTATCATCACTGACATGAGTATAGATACTGGTAGTATTTAATGATTCATGTCCTAATAAATCTCTAACACTAACTAAGTCAGCTCCATTGTTTAGCATACCAGTAGCAAATGTGTGTCTTAACATATGGGGATGAACATGCATTTCAATACTGGCTTTAATTATAATATCATCGATTATTTTTCTGACATATCTATCGCTCAATCGATTGCCATCTTTATTTAAATATAAATATTCACTATCGTGGTAGTTTACTATATCTCGTCCATTATCTAGATAATCTTCTAAAGCTTCTTTAGTATTTATTCCAAAAACAACTATTCTTTCTTTACTACCTTTACCTAGTATTCTGATAGTTCTTTCATTTATATCTAAATCATTTAATTTGATATTTACTAATTCAGATACTCTAATACCAGTAGCATATAACATACGGATAATTAAAAGATTGCGTTTGCCTATCCAAGTCCTAGTATTAGGAATGTCAAACATTTTATCTATATCTTCTTCTTTGACATACTTTGGCAGACTAGCTTCTTTTTTGGGATTTTTTATTCGATCAAAATAGTTAGTTTTAACTATTTCTTTTTTTACTAAATAGTTATAAAAACTTCTTAAACTACTTAGATGTCTCGAAATAGTACTTTTACTTACGCCATTATCATATAGTTGTTTTAGATAATTATTGATAGTTTCTTTATTAATATCAATTTTATTATCGGTATAGTTTAGAAATTCTTCAATGTCAGTCTGATAATTGATAATCGTATATTCAGAATGTTTTTTTACTACTTTTAAATATTCTAAAAAATCAGTTAGATATTTCATTTCTTCCCTACTCTTGATCCATATCGAATAATTGCACTCTGTAATTCTTCAATACTCATATTGGTTAGATATTCTAAACTCATAATTTCATCTAAATCAGGTATAGCTGGTTTAGGATTTGTTTGACCATCAAATAGTGATGGATTACTATTTCTTTGTAATTCTTCAATGTCATGTAATGATAATTCTTCAAGCATTCTGTCATTTATAGTATCTTTATATTCATCACTTACATCATATGGAAATACTTGAGCATGGTATGGGGAAACAACAGTTTCTTTTTTACGCATTTTCACATGATATCCAGTTTCTTTTAATCTAAAATATGCTGTTCTACGTTTCATATATGATTTATCTTTAAAGTATGCTTTTACCAAAAGGGCAATTATGTTATCGGTAATATTATCTTTTTCAATGTCATAATTAGCAATATAATCACTATTTAGGTGTCTTAGCTCATCGGTATTAGCAAGAATTCTTGTATGATTATCTTGATAATACTTGGCATACATAGCTTCAACATCATCTAAATCATAATCATCGGTACTATATTTTACTGGTATACTACGCCATCTAGTTTTATCATCAGTTTTAGATTGATATGAATATGATACATAGATATCATCTAATTGGCTAGTAGGAATATCAAAATTTAATCTATTACTTAAAAAAGCAAATAATTCTAATTCGTTATCAAATAGCATAGTAAATGTGTCAATATCCTTAATTTCCTTAAATGGTATTTTAATAACACCTTTACTGTGTTCAATTACTAAATATACTTCATCCATTTTTATTTCTCCTTTACTGCTTTTAACATTTTTTTCCATAAACCATTACCTGAATAATTTAATATGCCTACTTTGTATATTTTTAATCCATACTTAATTAGAATATAGATTAAAGCTATTAAGAGCAGAATACTAATTAATAAATCGATGATAGTTACTTCACCCATAACATATAATGTTGGTGATAACATTGATGATATTAATGGGAAATAGCTCATTATTTTAATGAAGATACTTCCTTTAAACATACCGCTCATAACGGATAGATAATAACCTATTAAAGAGATTATCATGATTGGAGTTTGAAGTTGTTGAAAATCTTCTAAATTAGTGGTCATACTAGCAAGAATACCTGCTAATAATGAATAAGCAATAAATGTTAAAATTATCATAACTAAGATAATTGGTATCATCATAGCTAGGGTATTTGTAATACTATCTAGTGGTATGGTACTAATTATTGACAATAATTCATTATCTATCTCAATAGATGATATTACATTACCACCACTTATAAAATATCTTACAATAATACCTAATAATACATATCCGAATAAAAGAATACTTTGGATAAGAACAAAAGTATTAGATGAGATTATTTTGGATATAAAGTGTGTTTGAGGACTAACGTTAGAGATAATTATCTCCATACTTTTTGTCGATTTTTCTTCATTTACTTCAGCACCAATCATTTGAACTAAAAACATAATTAACATAAATAAAGGTAAGATAAGAATTTGCATCATTGTCGATATAACCATCGAGTTTTCAATATTATTATCGTCCAATATTTCTCTTTCAATATTAACTGCTTTATTTAAATCTAAATACATATCGTGAGTAATATGATATTCAGCTAGAGCTAATTCGGTTCTAGTATTATTTAAGCTACTAGTAATTAGGGTACTAGTAATAGTACTTAATTCTTCGTTGCTAACTATTTTAGCACTTAGATAATTATCGATATTTTTATCGATTATCAATAATATTTTATCATCATTTTTTACTTCTTCTAAGGCTTTATCATAGGTATTTTGATATAAGATAATTTCAACGTTATCATAGTCACTTATATACTTGTTACCAGCTAAATAATTATCTTTAAAGTTATCAAAGACATTGGCATTATCGATAACCAATATTTCTTTTGTCTTGTTGAATTCACCACCAAATGATTTGATAATTGTATCAATATTGATTAAGCCTACGATTAAGATAAGAAAGAGAATATTGGCAATATAGAACCATTTAGTTTTTATCTTTTTGTTTAGACTCATCTTTATTAAAAACCATAATTTACTTTTCATATTTATCACCTACGATACTAATAAATATTTCATTTAAACTAGGATCTTCAACACTAAATTTTAAAATATTATCATATTTGGATATTTTTTTAAAGATACTACTAACAAAGCTTTCATCTTCAATAGAGATAATATATTCATCTTTTATTTTATCTATTTTGATAACACCTTTACATTTAAGAATCTCTTCTTTATCAATATCTCCTTTAACGATTAAATTTTTCTTTTTATAATTCTTTTTAATCTCAGTTAATTTTCCTTGAAGGACACTTTTCCCTTTTACTAGAACAACTAATTCTTCACAGAATAATTCGACATGTTCCATACGATGAGATGAAAAGATAATGCTAGTACCTTTTTTCTTTAAATCTAAGATTACACTTTTAAATAATTCGACATTGATAGGATCCAATCCAGAGAATGGTTCATCTAAGATAAGGAGTTTAGGCTCATTGATGATAGCTGAAATAAATTGAACTTTTTGTTGATTACCCTTAGATAATTCTTTTATTTTTTTATTTTTATATTCGGTTATATCAAAACGTTGTAACCAATAATCTAAACGTTTTTCAATTTCAGCTTCAGGAATAGATTTTAGGGCACCATAATAAATTATTTGTTCTAGTACAGTTAGTTTAGTTAAAAGGCTTCTTTCTTCAGTTAAGAAACCAATTTTATCACTAATTTTATAATTTATATGTTCACCATCGATAGTAATATCACCAGTATAATCATCGATTAAGCCAAGTATCATTCTAAAGGTTGTGGTTTTACCAGCACCATTTAAACCTAATAAGCCAAAGATACAACCATCTTTTACTTCAAAACTTAGATTATCAACGGCAACAAGATTACCATATTTTTTGGTTACATTTTGTACTTTTAACATATGTCACCTACTTAGCTTGTTTTGATAAAGCTACTCTGGCAGCTTCTTGTTCAGCACTCTTTTTACTGCTACCACTACCCTCACCTAAGACAATGCCATCGACATATACTTTGCAGACAAAAGTTCTATCGTGAGCAGGTCCAGTTTCAGAAACTATTTCATAAGTAACACTCTTTTTATCAGTTTGAACTAATTCTTGAAGAGTCGATTTATAATCGTGTAGGAAATCAACATTTTTATCGATATATTTAGTAATAATTTTTAGAACTAATTCTTTGGTAAAATCTAAGCCCATATCTAAATATAATGCGGCAATAAAAGCTTCAAAAACATCAGCCATAATGGTATCGTTTGGCCCTGTTTCTAATTCACTACCACCTAGTTTGATATCTTTTTCAAATTTAAGATCTCTAGCATATGTAGCTAAAGCTTCTTCACAGACATATCTAGCACGCATTCTAGTCATGATGCCTTCAGGTAATTGTCTTTCTTTGTAAAGATATTCGCTAAGGATAAATTCTAAAATAGCATCTCCTAGGAATTCTAATCTTTCATAACTAGTAAATGAAGGATTCTCATTACTATAAGATGTATGGGTAAATGCTTCATAGTATAAATTGACATTTGTAGGACTAAAATCTAATGTTTTAAATATTTTCATAAAACCACCTTCTATATACTTTATTTTACTAAATATCTTATAAAAAGTCTACCTTTAAGAATAAGAAATTAGATTAATTTTAAGGAATAAATTTACAAATAATAAATATTTTGATAAAATGAATATATGATGAAAAGAGGTTTATATGAAAAAGATATTTATATTATTATTAAGTATATTTCTTTTAACAGGCTGTACTTTATTTAAAAGTGATGTTATGGAAGATATCGATGTTTATACGACTACATATCCGACTAATTACTTGATTAATTATCTATATAAGGATCATGCAACTATTCATAGTATCTATCCATCTGGAGTTAATTTTAAGGAATATGAATTATCTGATAAGAAAATAAATGAATTTGCTAAGAGTGATTTATTTGTATTCAATAGTCAAGATATTGAGAGAGATTATGCAGTTAAGATGATAAATGAAAATAAGCGTTTAAAATTAATTGATACAGCTTATGGAATGAAATATACATATGCAATCCAAGAATTATGGTTAAATCCTTATAATTACTTAATGATGGCTAAAAATATTAAAGATAGTTTGGGAGAATATATATCTAATCCTTATTTAGTTGAAGAAATTAATCATAATTATGATGATTTACAATATGATCTATCAAGATTAGATGCGACATATCAAGAGACTTTAAAAAATGCTACATATACGACAATTGTTACTGATAATAGTCTATTTAAATTCTTAGAAAAGTATAATATTGAAGTTATTTCTTTAGAAGAAAATATTGTTTCTTACACGGTAAAAGAAAAAGATAGTATATCTGATATATCTAACAAATATAATGTTAGTATTAGTGATATTTTAACTTATAATAATAAAACTAGTGAAGCATTGAATGTTGGTGAAGTTATCAAGATTCCAATTAAAGTAATCGATAATAATGATATTATAAAGGTTAAGAAGTTAATTAGTGAAAAGAAGATTAAGTATATATATTCAGATAGTGATAAGACTAATAGTACGGTAAGTAAATTAATCAACGATGAAAAGTTAGAATTAATTACTATCAATACTATGTATAGTATCGATGGTGGAACAACAAATAATAATGAAACATATTTAACTATTATGAATGATAATTTGGAATTATTAAAAAAAGAATTAAATAAATAGAAAGGATAATGGTTATGCGATATTTTACGTTATTCTTAGGTATTCTGGCTATTTTATTAGTTACTGTTTTAAATTTTTATCCTGATAAAGTTAAAGATTTTATCGATGAGAAATTTGATCATAAGGAATATATTATTGCTACGGCTAATGAATATTATTTAGATAGTAATTATACTTATATTAAAAATTATACGGATGATGTATCTAATAGAAAAGAATTACTTGATTATATTTATTATGTAATTAATACTGGTAGTGATTATGCTGATGGTGAATGTACTAAAACATATGCTAATTGTATTAATGATTTAAAAGAGATTGCTGATAATGCAGATACGCTTACTTTAATTAATAATTTTGTTCATCCATATAATAGTTTTAAAACGATATCATTTACTTATAATGAAAAAGGTGATTTTTCGTTGGCAATTGAACATGTTTATTCAAAAGAAGAAATTACTGAAATTAATTTTGTAGTAAAGAAACAATTAGCATCACTTATTAGTGATAATATGACTTCTCGTGATAAGGTTAAAGTAATTCATGATTATATTATTAATAATACGGCATATGATGAACTTAAGGCAAAGAATATAAGTGATACGACATATAAATCTAATACAGCTTATGGGGTATTAATTGAGGGTTATGGGGTATGTAGTGGATATTCTGATGCGATGGCTATATTCTTACATGAATTAGGCATTGAAAATTATAAGATTAGTAATGATACCCATATTTGGAATTTAGTACATATTAATGGAGTATGGACTCATTTAGATGCTACTTGGGATGATCCAATTAGTGAATTTAATGAAAATAGAGATACTTATTTCTTAATTAGTTATGATGAGCTTAGTAAGTTAGATGATGGAACACATTCTTTTGATAAGAATGTATATACAGAAGCATATTAAAAGAGCAATATAATTGCTCTTTTTTAATTATTTACACTATGTCTTATCATATAGGTATCATTTTCTATTCTACTAAAAGAATATCCTTGACTTAAGCCATAGTTAATGATACTTCTTACGGCATCTCTAGTAATAGTTTTGGTATCGTGCATCAAGACGACATTTGATCTGCTTTTAGATAGGTTTCTAGTTACATTATTATAGACATCATTACTGCTTCTAGCACTGGATGCATCCATTGCATCGACATTCCAATCAAAGTATCTATAACCTTTATCAAGAACCATATTAGTTAATGTGGTCATAATTCCTGACTGATAGCTTCTACTTACGGTATTGCTGCTTCCTCCAGGAAATCTGATTATTTTGGCATCATAGCCAGTAATATTTTTTACTCTTGTGGCTACTCTATTTAAATCAGCAAAATAATTATCTACTGATGAATAAATATATGCATAATTATGGCTGGCTGTATGTAAGGCTACAGTATGTCCTTCATCATAAATTCTTTTAATTAATGAATCTGGTCCATTACAAGTAACAAAGAAAGTAGCTTTGATACCGGTCTCTTTTAAAACATCTAAAATGACATTAGTAGTGCCACTGTTTGGTCCATCGTCAAAAGTTAAATAGATGGTGCCATTACCAATAGTTCCACTATTATAGAGATTGTTATTTCTAATAATAACTGTTCTTACTATTTCTTCTTTATTACCACTATTATCGGTGACACTATATGTTATTTTATAGGTGCCTACTCCAGTACCTACGGTACCATTTACCACTACTTTATCAGTAAGATCACCATCACAGTTATCTGTAGCACTATATCCATACTCTTGATATTTAGCTCCAGTAACTAGGTAGACGTTTTGATAACCTTTTAGAGTTATTTTCGGTTTTTCAGTATCTTCTTTAATTACTTTTACTTCTTTGATGATTTCATTTTTAGATTTATCTCTGGCAGTAATGATTATTTTATCGTCTAAGACATTAATACTTGATATATCTTTAACATTTCCATCATATTCATCAGTTACGGCATATTCAATACTATCGATTTCTTTATTAGGACACATTTTTATTTCAGCTTCAACTCCCTCAATAATTGGAGGAATGTTATCTACTACTTTTATATTTCTTTTCTTTTTTAAAGTGATATAGCCATATTTAAGGAGATAATCAATATGATATTCACCCAGCTTACCATTTTCAACATTACTATTTGTGGTGATTTTATCACTAATATCCATAGATAATATATGAGCTTTATATCCTGGTTCACTATAGGTTTCGTTATAGTTAATAATTATTTCTTCTTGACCTAGTAATTCAAATTTAGGAAATAATAAGTAATCAGTAAAGATAATTAGTATCCAAGAAATTGATAGAACTATCCATTTTAATTCTAGTTTTGGCTTTGGTCCATTTACTTCTTTTACGATTTCTTCAGGTTCTATATTAGCTATTGCTTCTTTTTTTTCTTCTTGAACGGCTTTTGGTTTTTTATTATTTAGTTTTTCTTTTTTATTTTCTTTTGTTTTTGTTTCTTTAATTTCAGATGATTGTTCTTTTTTAGGCATAGTTAAACTAGTACTATTTTTCTTAGTACTAGTTTTAGTTTTCTTTTTATTTTTGTTACTACCACCATCGGCCATTGTTACTACCCTCTTTTGTTAAATGTTACTTTAATTCACCTAATTTAACAGATACTCTTTTAGATACACCAGACTCTTGCATAGTGATTCCATATAGGGTATCAATAAATTCCATTGTTTTCTTTTTGTGTGTAATAATAATAAATTGAGTCTTATCACGATATTTGTTTAGATATTCGCCAAAAGCATCGACGTTGGCTTCATCTAGAGCGGCTTCAACTTCATCTAAGATACAGAATGGAACTGGTCTGACATTCAAGATAGCAAATAATAAGGAAATTGCTGTGAATGTTCTTTCACCACCAGATAAAGCTTGAATACTACGTAAATTCTTACCTGGAGGAGTAGCTTCTAGTTCGATACCGGTTTCTAATATATTATCGGGATCGGTTAAATAGATATTAGCATCGCCACCACGGAACAACTCTTTAAATACTTTTTTAAATTCTATTTTTATTTCATTAAAGGTTGTAATAAATTTATCTTTCATGATATTATCCATATCATTAATTATATTTAATAATGTTTCTTCGGCAGCATTTAAATCTTCTTTTTGTTTAGTTAAGAATTCATATCTTTCACTGATACGTTTATATTCATCGATAGCACCTAAATTAACCATTTCATAATCTTTAATGCTATTTTTTAATTCAGTGACTTCTTTTCTTACAACTTCTGGCTTATCTTCTAAGATATATTTTTCTTTAGCTAGACTATAAGTAATATTATAATCTTCGTTTAGGCTATTTAAAATACTGTCAATCTTAATTTCTAATTTACCATTCTTTATTTCAATATCACGTAAATCTTTTTCTAATTTACTAACATTATTTATACTATTTTTACTAGTTTCTTCTAATGAACTAATATCATCATTTAATTTGTTTCTTTCTAAATTAAGCATATCAATATCTTTATTTAGAGAATCAATATCATTTTTAATTTGATAATATTTTTCAACTAATTTATTTTCTTCATCATTACTATTATTACTGCTTATGGTTTCAATATCTTTTAATTCTTTGACAAGATTATCTGATTCAGTTTTTAAATTAGCTATTTGTGTTTCATTAGATTTTATTGAATT
This sequence comes from uncultured Clostridia bacterium, assembly GCA_947304495.1. The sequence goes on from CAMZBG010000002.1 coordinate 12,713, forward strand.
ATTCAAGGTATCTTTATCTAATCTGCCATTATATATTTTATCTTCATAGATAGCTATTTTCTTTTCTAGTTCAGTATTTTCATTTATATATTCTTGATTTTTATTTTTTAGAGTATTAATACTACTTCTAGCTTCTTCAAGTTCATATCTTTCTCTAATTGAATCATTACTTTTAATTTTTTCTCCGCCAGTAATACTACCACCAACATTTACTACGCCGCCATCTAAAGTAACAACTTTATATTTATGTGTGACAAGATTACTAATATTATTAGCGTTAGTTATATTATCTGAGACGATGACATTTCCTAATTGATTTAAAATAACATTACGATATTTTTCATCATAAGTAACTAGTTCAGATAAAATACCGACATAACCTTTAGCATTAGATATAGCTTTGATACTTTCTTCGTCAATGTATCTTGCTTTAATGACATCTAAAGGATAAAAAGTAGCTCGTCCTAATTTTTTATCTTTTAAATATTCGACCATCTTACTGGCTAACTTACGATCATCTACGACTAAATAATTAGTAGCTCCACCTAATGAAGTAGATACGGCTAAGGCATACTCATTAGGTACTTCAATTAGAGCACCAATTGTGTTGTGAACGCCACTAAATAATGGATTATGAAGAAGATTTTTAATACTTGTTGGCATACTAGTATTATTATTAATCGATTCTTCTAAATAGTTAATTTTATATTCTAAATTAGTGATTTCACGATTATTGTTGTTTATTTTAGTATTATTACTATTGATACTATTTTTTAATTCGTTATATTTACTAGTATTAGCTACAATATCCATTTCTCTAATACTGATTTTTTCTTTTAATAATTCAATATTACTTTCTAAATTAGATAATTCATTATTTTTAGCTAATATTTCACGTTTTAAATCATTAATCTTATCAATGTTGGCATCAGTTTTAATATACTTTTTACGTTCTCTTAATAATCTAACATCAGCATCAGTCTTTTCTAAGAGACTAGTATATTCTAAACGTTTATTATTTTTTTCATTGATTTCATTATCTAATTTATTTAATTTTTCTTTTTCAGTTAAAATAGCTACATCATAGTTAGCATTATTTTTAGTGTATTCAGTAATTTTATCATTTAAAGAGACAATTTTCTCTTTGGTTGATTCAAATTCACTAGAATATCTATTAACATCATAAACCATTAAAGAAATATCATAATTAGTTAATTTGTCTTTAATCTCTAAATATTTTTTAGCTTCATTACTCTGTTTTTCTAATGGAGCTAAATTAGTTTCTAATTCTTTAATAATATCATTAACTCTATTGATATTATTATTGGTTCTATCTAATTTACGAATAGCTTCTTCTTTTCTTTTTTTGTATTTTAAAACACCTGCAGCTTCTTCAAAAATGACTCTTCTATCATATGGCTTAGTGGATAAGATTTCATCTATCTTTCCTTGGCCAATAATATTGAAACTTTCTTTAGCAGCTCCACTATCAGTAAGTAGTTCAGTGATGTCTTTTAAACGACATTTTTCGCCATTTAAATAGTATTCGTTTTCGCCAGTACGATATAGAACTCTTTTTACAGACACTTCACTAAAATCAATTGGTAAATGTCTATCGGTATTATCAAAGATAAGATTAACCATTGCACTATTTAATGGTTTTCTACTTTTACTACCTGAAAATATTACAGAAGAGGTATCAGATAGACGTAATTGTTTGTTTGATCCTTCTCCTAGAACCCATCTAACAGCATCAACCACATTACTTTTACCGGAGCCATTAGGGCCTACGATACCATTGATATTTTTAGTAAATTCAAAATTTAATTTGTCGGCAAATGATTTAAACCCATAAGTTTGGATTTCTTTTAAATACATTTTAATCACCTACTTCTACTATATAAAATTATACCTTATATTATGTTTTTTGACAAGAAAATTAGTAGTAATTAGATCTTAAAAAATAATTTAAGAAAAATATTTTTGATATTCGTTAGATATGCTTGAAAAAATGTTCAAAATATTATATAATGATTAAGAATAGGAAAGATGGGATTGGTGATACTATGCTTAACAATATTGATTTTCTCAATACCCCTGTTGTTGATATCGTCAATAACATCATTTTGTCATCGGCAAAATTAGGTGCTAGTGATATTCACTTTGACCATGCTGAGGATTGTTTAAAAGTTAGAATACGTATCGATGGTATTTTAAATGACTATGCCGATATTCCAATTAGTGTTAAAAATAATGTTATAACACGTATTAAGATTATTTCAGGAATGAATATTACTGAGACAAGACTTCCTCAAGATGGAGCAATTAAAACGACACTTGGAGGAATGGATTTAGATATGAGAGTTTCCACCCTACCGACAAAGAAGGGTGAAAAAATAGTTATTCGTATTTTAGATTATTCTCGAAGTTTAAAAGGAATTGAGTATTTGTTCTTTTCTGAAGATAATTATAAAAAAGTTATCAATATGTTGGGAGATCCAAATGGAATTATCTTAGTAACAGGAGCTACTGGTAGTGGTAAATCAACGACAGTATATTCTTTCTTACAGAAGCTTAATGTTAAGGGTAGTAACTTAATTACAGTTGAGGATCCAGTTGAAATGGATATCGAAGGAATTAACCAAGTACAAGTTAATAGTGAAATTGGCTTAGACTTTGCTACGGTTTTAAGAAGTATTTTAAGACAAGACCCTAATATAATAATGATTGGTGAGATAAGAGACTCAGAAACAGCACAGATTGCTGTTCGTGCTTCAATTACTGGCCACTTAGTATTATCGACATTGCACACTAATAATTCACTTACTACGATTGAAAGACTATTAGATATGGAAGTTGAAAGATATTTATTAGCTTCAGCATTATCTGGGATAGTCAGTCAAAAATTAGCAAGAAAATTATGTGATAAGTGTAAACAATTAAGGCCTACTACTCCATATGAAAAAACAATGTTTAAGAGTTATCTTAATTTAGATGTCAATGAAGTATATGATGCCGTTGGATGCCATGAATGTGCTGGTGGTTATCGTGGCCGTATTGCAATTCAAGAAGTATTATTAATTTCTCCGGAAATAAGAGATGCTATAAATGCTAGAATGCCTAAAGCTGAACTTAGAAATTTGGTATATAATTCTGATGTTATTACCCTACTTCAAGATGGTTTATATAAGGTATTAGCTGGTTTTACTTCAACAGATGAGATTATTAAACTTACGGAATCTGAAGATGAAATTAATGCGGAAACTAAGATTAATGGAATGTTAAATAAAGGTACTACTAATTAGTATCTTTTTTTTAGGTATTTGTTGGAACCAATAATAGTGTTTTCCATAAACTATTAATAGATACAAAAAGGAGGTATTATTATGTATTATTATGGAGGATACACTGGTACAAATACTACTTGTGGATGTAATACCAATAGTTATACATATCCAATGTACGGTTATGGATATACTGGTGGATATGGGAATGGAGCAGCTATCGTTTTAGTATTATTTATATTATTAGTAATTATTCTTGGTAGTCGTACATTTGTAAACAACTAATTAAATTAAGGGAAATACTTCCCTTTTTTTTAATTCTGTGTTAGAATACTTAACTGAAAAGGAGGGATAATATGATTAGAACCTGTGATATTCTAGATGAAAAAGATAAACATTTGCGTGCTAAAAACAATGAAGTTACTTTTCCATTAAGCAAAGAAAAGAAGAAATTAATCGATGATATGTTAGAGCATTTATATTATTCACAGATAGAAAAATATGCTGAGAAATATAATTTAAGACCTGGTATGGGTTTAGCTGCTCCACAAATGGGAGTCAACGAAAGATTCTTTGTAATATGTCATGAAGAAAGCGAAGGAAAGTTTAAAAACTATGTTATTATAAATCCAAAGATGATATCACATTCCGAAGAACTAATCTATGCCGGCGAAGGTGAAGGTTGCTTAAGTGTCAATCGTGAAGTTGTAGGAATTGTTCCAAGATATGCTAGAGCAACATTTACAGGATTTAATACGGAAGGTAACCCAATTAAGATTCGTGTCCGTGAAGAATTATCGATTGCCTTTCAACATGAATTAGATCATTTAAATGGTATTTTGTTCTTTGATCATATTGATCCTAAAAATCCATTTAAAAATAAAAACTATATGCGTGAGATATAGTTTTTTTTCTTTTCAATATATTTAGTTACATTTTCAATTGTTTCATTAAAATTATCATAATTGACATTAAACCATTCGATATCAAATTGATGAATAAAGAATGTATATTGTCTTTTAGCATATCTTCTTGAATTCTTTTTAATTAAGTCAATAGCCTCTTCATAACTAATATTATTATCTAAGTAGCTATATAGTTCTTTATAACCAATTGCAGTACGTAGAGGTTTGCTATGTATTTTTTTATCGTGAAATGATTTTACTTCTTCAAGTAGGCCATCTTCAATCATTTTATCTACTCTATTGTTTATTCTTTCATATAATTCTTTTCGATCAGATACGGTTAGGCCAATAAATATCGCATCATATAATAGATTATTACCTGTTTTATTATCACTAATTGATTTATGATTAGCGTGATAATAATTTAAGGCTCTTACTACTCTCCTACGATTATTTTTATCTACTTTAGTATCTTTATCTAATTTTAATAATTCATTGTATAATTCTTCAGTAGAATAATTATCATATGTTTCATTATTATTACTTTCGGTTTCTAATCGATAATCATATAGAGCACTTTTAATATATAATCCAGTGCCGCCAACAATTATGACATTTTTTCCTCTACTTGTTATATCTTTTATCTTTTCACGGCAATCACGTTGATAATCATATAGAGTATATTCTTCATTTATCTCTCTTATATCAAACAAATGATGAGGAATACCTTCTTTTTCAGCTTCAGTTACTTTGGCTGAGCCAATATCTAATCCTTTATATATCTGAACTGAGTCACCATTAATAATTTCAGCGTTATATTTTTTAGCTAAAACTACTGATAATTTTGTTTTACCTACACCAGTAGGTCCGGCAATTACTATAATCATTTTATCACACCTTAAGCTTTTTTTTGATATCTTCTATACCTTCATCCATTGTGTTAATAAGTGTTCTGATAAATTTAACGAACTTTGCTTTTTTTACTGCATTAGCAATTAATGCATTATCTTTACTGATATATTCTTTATCTTGATTTGAAACAAGTTCCTTAAACATTTGATTCACTTTTTCATCACGAACAGATATTTGAACATATTTTTTATATCCTTTACTATAATATAATGTGTCATCGTTACTAACAGGGACATTACCAAATAACATAGCTAAAATTCTTAATGCCACGGCGTAGTAAGCTTTAGTTTCAGAGTCATCGAAAGTTACAGTAAAATTATGTTTTTTTTTATCTTTTTCTTTTAAGTAGAAAGTTATTTCGTTGTTTTCAACAATTACAACTATTTTACGATTACTTTCATCTTTCCAAACATATGATTCATATACACGATATAGTTTTTCGTATTCATTCATTATTTTTTCTACTGATTTTAACATTATATACTCCTGTGGAACATTTTTTCTAATTCATATATACTAAAGTGAATAATAGCTGGTCTACCATGAGGACAATTATAAGGATTTTTACACTTTCTTAGATCATTAATAAGTGATTCCATGGATTCTTTATCATTATATGTATTAGCTTTTACACTCATCTTACAAGCTATCATTTTAGCTAGGTTATCACGAAATTTTTCAATACTAAAGTCATGACCTTTATTTAATATTAGTTCAATTATTTGTTTTACTATTTCTACTTCTTTACCTTCTGTAAACCATGTTGGATGACTAATTACTCTAATAGATGAAGTACCAAATTCTTCATAAGTAATATTTAAATCAGTTAAAATATCTTCATTTTCTTTTAGAATTATAAATTCATTTTTAGGTAATTCAATAATAATTGGTACTAATGGCGATATAACATTACCACTTGGATGAGATAATTCATAACTAACTTTTTCATAGTTACATCTTTCTTTAGCTGCATGCTGATCAATTAGATATATTCCTTCATCATTTTCACATGCTATATATGTACCAAGTAATAAACCAACGGGGTATAATTCTGGTAATTTTTTACCATCTTCAATATCTTTGGTTTCTGGAGTTATTTCTTCTTCAATACTTTCTTCAGCTACTTTAAAATTAATTAAATCAGTTAATTTATTTTTATAATCTTCTTTGGAAGTATCTTCTCTTTCAATATTTAAGCTTAGATTAGTATATTTAGGCATTTCTTCAGCTTTAATATTAATACTTGGAATTAACATTTTTTCTTTGATAGCACCATCTATTACACTTCTAATTAAATTATTTAGTTCATCAAAATTACTAAATCTAATATCTAATTTTGATGGATGAATATTGACATCTAATAATCTAGGATCAGCCTCAATTAAGATGACACAGATAGGATATCTGGAATCTTCTTTATAATTACTATAAGCTTCATTTATCGATTTATAGAGAATACTATTTCTAACTACTCTACCATTGACAATGGTAGTCATATGATTTTTGTTAGATCTAGTTACTTCTGGTAAGGAAATATAGCCAGAAATGGTATAATCTTCATTTATTCCGCTTATTGGTATCATCTTTTTGGCGATTTCAACCGAATAGATACTACTGATAACTTTAAGTAAATTACCACTACCATTAGTATTTATTATTTCTTTATCATCATTAGTTAGTCTAAATCTAATATTAGTGTATGATAGAGCAATCTTATTGACATAATCAATAACATTAGCTAATTCAGCATAACTACTAGATAAGTGTTTAAGTCTGGCTGGGGTATTATAAAATAAATTAGTTATTCTAAAGCTGGTACCAACTGTAGCGCAGCTATCTTTTTCAATAATTTTTCCACCTTTAATATGAATAAAAGTTCCTACTTCATTATCTTTATAACAGGTTTTTACTTCAACTTCAGAAACTGCAGCAATTGATGGCAAGGCTTCACCTCTAAAACCTAGAGTATTTATATTAAATAAATCATCATCATCATATATTTTACTCGTAGCATGTCTTTGAAATGCTAACTCTAGATCTTCACTGTCCATCCCAACTCCATTATCGGTAATTTTTATTTCACGTAATCCAGATTCTTTTAATTCGATCACAATTTCACTTGCTTTAGCATCAATGGCATTTTCAATTAATTCTTTAACAATAGAGACAACTCTTTCTACTACTTCACCAGCAGCTATCTTGTTGGCAAGAATATCATCCATTACTTTTATTTTAGCCATAATATCACACACTTTCATTATAAATATATCATTTTTAAGCTTGCTAGTCAACAAATGAAAAAAGCATATCTTGATTTCTTTTTTTAATAAAAAAGAAAACATTTTAGTTTTCTTTGTGTTTTTTGCTATGATCAACAATGATATCGGTTTTCATGATAAAAATTAAGACGGCTATAAATAATATAGCATACATGACTATTCCCAATGTATTATCATATAACATATATACGAGCATGGCTCCGGCAAATAATAAATCTATTAGATAAATTACTAGAACGGTATTTCTATGTGATAAATGAAGATTTAGTAATTGATGATGCAAGTGTTCTCTATCGGGAGCATCAATTGGTTTTTTATTAATTAATCTTCTTAAAATAGCAAATGCTGTATCCATAATAGGAATGGCTAATAGGCAGATTGGTGCCAATAATGTTGTTAAGGTTACATTTTTAAAACCTAATAGTGCAATTACTGCAATTATATATCCTAAAAACATACTACCAGAATCGCCCATAAATATTTTTGCAGGATTAAAGTTATGGCACAAGAATCCTAAAGTAGCTCCTAGCATAATAAAGGTTATCGTGGCATCTAAATCAAATGTATGAGTAAAGCCAACAATGACAATACCAATAGTAATAAAATATATTGAAGAAAGTCCAGCAGCTAGTCCATCTAAACCATCAATTAAATTGATACAATTGATAATACTAACAATAAATATTATCGTGATGAAATAACTAAATATACCAAATTCAATATGAAATCCGAAGGCAGATAAATCCCTTAAGAGAATATCTCCATAGAAAGCAACTACCGAAGCAGCTATCAATTGAAATAAGAATTTAACTTTTGCAGGAATAGGATTAATATCATCGATTATTCCAGTAATAATAATGATAATACTACCAATTAAGATGGCATTCATGCGAATGGACATGGTACCAAAAAGAATATATCCAAGTAAAAATCCCATATAGATACCTAAACCACCTAATCTAGGCATTGGTTTGGTATGAACTTTTCTTTCATCAGGAATATCTAAAGCATTGATATGAAATGCTACTTTTTTAACTAATGGAATAATTGCTAATACAAAAAGAAATGGAATAGCAATCATATATATAATATCTTTAATATGCATAACTTCACTCACCTATCTCTATTCAGTTGCTAGAATATCGACTCTATCTACCAACCATTTATTCTCTTCCATTACTACTTTTACTGTTGCTAAGGTATTTTTATTGTTACTTGTCCATCTTTCATAGATAATGGCATCTATTTCTTTATCGGTGGCACCAGTAATATATATATTAGTTTCATCACCTCTAAAATAGTATGTTTGATAACTAACTAGATTACCAGCTATATAAATATTTTCATCGTTGTGGGCAAAATAATTACCTAAATCATCAATATATTTTTTTGTTCCTTCACTAGTAAAAGTATTGTTCATAACTTCATCAAAATTAGTTATTCTTTTATATGTAATATCACCAATAATAATAGTATCTTCAGTATCTACTTTAAATTTATTATTAACAACATCATATAGTATTTTGATATTTTGATATAGATTGTTTACAATCGTCTTTTCTTTATCATAATTATTCTCTTCTTCTTTAACAGGTTCTTCTTCTTTAGTAATATTCTTACTAAGATTACGTTTATTTAGTGAAATGGTCGCAATTAAGTAAAATATTAAAAAGATTCCTAAAACTACTAGTATCCCTATCATATTTAAATTCTTTTTCATTATAACACCCAACTCTCTATGGATATTATACTATTAGATAAGATTAATTTCAAGTGTATTAAGTTGTAAATTATTTGTCAATAGTTAAATTTAAAAGCAACCGAGTGGTTGCTAATGTTTTGGTCTAAATATAAGAGCTAAAAAGAATGCTGATACGACAGCTACGCTTATGCCTGCTGATGTTAAATTAAATATTCCTAAAGAAAGACCAATAATGCCATTTTCGCTGGCTATGTCCATAGCTCCATGAATTAATAAATGACCAAAAGATGTTATAGGTAACAAAGCTCCTGCTCCAGCATAAAGAACAATTTTATCATATATGCCAAATAGATCTAAGAAGGCTCCTAATATGACAAATAAACTGGTTATGTGTCCTGGAGTCAACTTGGTGTTATCGAGAATTAATTCTCCAAGCATACAAACAAAACCACAAAAGAGGAATGCATAAATATAGGTCATTATTGACACACCTCCAAACCAATGGCATTTGCAATTGATGGTATACTATCCTTTTGCATTACCTTAGTTGGACTAAAGATAGCTCCTGTAGGAACAATTAGTACTCTTTGATATTTTCCTTTTTCCATTTCTTTTAAAATATAAGCGGATAAAACTAGTGCACTACTAGCTGGTCCTGATGCCCCGGCATATACTGGTTGCTTTTCTCTATCATACAAAATCAAACCACAATCATTATAGTTTTTTGATAAATCATAATTATAATTTTTTAAATACTCTATCAGTATTTTTTTACCATATATACCTAAATCTCCAGTTAAAATGAGATCATAATAATCAGGTTTAATTTTCAAATCTTTGAAATGTCTTATTAAAGTATCGGCGGCAGCAATAGCCATTACTGCTCCCATATTATTTACGTCTTTAATATTTTTATCTTGAACGATACCAAGGGTACCAGAGGTTACTTTTATTTTACTTTTTTTATTTGTAAGTATTATACTAGCTGCCCCTGTCGATGTGAAAGTAGCTGTCTTTTTTTTGGGTGCTCCATACTCAGTTGGATTACGAAATTGCCTTTCAGCTACCATATTATGACTGCATGTAGATACGATAATATTTTTAGCCATTTTTCCTTCAATAAGATTAGCTCCTAAATACAATCCTTCACCAAAGGTTGCACAAGCATGAAAAATGCCCATAAATGGTATTTTAAAATTTCTCATGGCGTAGTCAGAGGCAGCAATTTGATTTTCTAAATCACCAGAGATGACATAATCTATATCACAATCTACCATATTACTTTTTTTTAGTAAATTGGCAATACTATCATGTAGCATTTTTTCTTCTGCCTTTTCAAAAGTATCACATCCATAATACATATCTTTATCATAAGTTTGATCAAAATAGGAAGCAATTTTCCCATTCTTTTCATAGATACCGGCGATGGTATAACTATCTTTTATATATACATTATTAAACTTTTTTGTCATCTTACCCTCCAATTATAAGCAAACGTATGATCCCAAATACATAAACTGATACGATGCCATATAAAATTACTGTTCCTGCTAGTTTAAAAATATTTGCCCCTATTCCTTGGACAAAACCTTCTTTACGATACTCTAAGGCTGACGAGGTCATCGAATGAGCAAAACCAGTTATAGGAATAATCAAAGCGCATCTTAATTTACTAACCCAAGTATCAAAAATACCAACGGCTGTTAATAAAGAAGCTAATAAAACAAAGGTAAGTGTTACCATAATACCAGCATCTTTTCTAGGTAAGGAAAACCACATAACATAACAATTTAATAATAATTCTCCAAAAGCTCCAAGAGTACCACCACAGAAAAAAGCAATGAGAGCATTTTTTATAATATCCTCTTGGGGAGTATATTTGTCTACCAATTCATTATATCTATCTTTCATATTTTCACCACTATTAGTGTTACCTTACTGTAGATTTTTATACGTATTTTGGATTTTAATTATGGAGTATGTGTTGATTATTGCTAATATGGCTACTAAAAAATCTGTTAGATTCCATAAGGTATTTGGTTTAATATAAAACGAAATTAGAATTATTATGATAAATAATATTTTATATATAGATTTAGATATTCTATTTTTAGTAAAGATATTGAGATTACTTTCACCAAAATAATAACTTGAGATTATTGTTGAAAAAGCAAAGATAATCGTAATTACTGATAATATTATTTCTCCATAGTTACCAAAGTGATATTTAAAAGCATATATTACTATTTCGATACCATTAGGATTTAAGATATTAATTTGATGATAATTACTGGTAGTAATTATGATAAATGTAGTTAATGAAACAATAAAAATAGTTATATAGATACCAAATACTTCTAATAAAGCTTGATTATCTTTTTTGTTATCACACATACTTGATGTTATAGCACTAGTTCCTATTGATGATTCAGTTATAAATATTCCTCTTTGAATACCTATTAAAAATACGGGAATAATACTTTTAATATTTATTGCTGCTTTTATCACATCGATTAAAATTACGGGAATTGTTTTTAAATTCTTTGATGTAATATAAATACCTATAAGCATATATGATATAAGCATAATAGGCACTAATATACGGTTAAATTTAGTAATATTTTTAATACCTTTAGTAATTATTAAGAAGGTTATTACTACCAATATAGTAATGGTATATATGTTGTTTACATTAAAATAATCCATTGTTTTATAAATAGTATTACTTTGAATAGATAGAAAGAAGCCACTATAGGTAATGATTATTAATAATCCATATAGTTTACTTAGATAATTATTTGAGAGGCATTTTTTTATGTAATAGCTTGGGCCGCCAAGAAAATTATCACGATATTTTGTTCCTAGAAGACATTCAACATAAGTATTTATGGAGATGATTAAACTAATAATAATAAGCCAAAAGATAGTTCCTACTCCTCCATAATAAATAGCTAAAGCAATTCCTGATAATGACCCTACACCTATTTTAGCAGCCAATGAGACACATAGACTAGCTAGTGATGAGATACTGTTACTACTCTTTGATTTAAGTGCAGTAATTATCTTTTTGATATTTAACTGAATAAATTTATATTTTAAGGAATTTTTAATAGCACTATAGATAATTAATATACTTGTTATATACCAAGTAATAGATAAATAATATAGGAAGTAATTATAATTATATATATTTAGAATAATAGCTAAGATAATTGTGAATGTAATAGTAATGTTTATTTTCATATTAAAATATATTCTAATTAGGTATTAATAATGTATTTTTTATTTTTTTTAACATATCTTATATTGAATATAAATAAAGGGGTGGATTATATGTGCAATAATAATGAGCAGAACACATGTGAAAATTGTATTGCTGATATATTAAAAGTAATATTGTTATTACAAGAAAATGTCTGTGGCAATGACAGTTGTTTACAGACTTGCGATAGAGGTTTTTTAGGCCAAAATAGCGCTACTTTTTATAATACAAGACCAATTGTATTATATACATGTGGCGGAGACAATACACCTTTAGCTATGCCAGTAAGTAGAGATCCAGCTGTTACTGATACGAGTACAGTATTTAGAGTTGAAAAATTAGATGGATGCTGCGCTACTTGTCGTGTTCTAGCTCCCAATACTGAAACAGGAAGTACTTTGCCATATGTGACAACAAATTCATTTTTTACAATTAATTTAAATTGTGTAAGTATTATTAGATGTTTAGATGATACATATGTGGATACACTATAAAAGACTATCAATGATAGTCTTTTTCTTATAAATCTTTTTCAATTTGTTTTTTTACTTTTTTCTTGGGTTTTTCAGGTTCATTTTCAACTTGTTTTTTACTCTTTATGCTTGGGTTTTTTTCTTCTTCGTTTTCAACTATTTCTTCTTTTTCAATCTCAATATATTTTTTATGCTTTCCTCTAGTTATTAAACCAATAATTAAGCATATGAATAAGATGGCAATTACTATAAGAGCAATTAATAGATATTTATAATATGTGTTGCTTGTTTCTTTATACATATCTAATACTTCTAAATTATATCTTTGAACTGTTTTCTCAACGGCATCATATTGATATAAGTATTCTTTGCCAGTTTTGACGTTATTAGCATAAAACAAATAGAATTGATTACCATTAATTTCTTCATTATCAAGGGCATAGGTATTTTTTAGAATATCTATTTTTACTTCTTGATAGCTAGATATTTTTTCATTATTGTAGATAAAATTAGCTTTTTTACAACCATTGATACTCTTATCTAAAATTTGTAAAGTTGTACCATTAAAAGTATATTCTTTATATAGTTTATACTTATCGTTATCATAAATATAATATTCTATATTACCAGCATTATCTTTTAAACCTACCAATTGATAATCTAATTTTTCATTATAGTATCCCTCAATTATATTGCCATCTATTTCTGTATCTTTTTCAACAAAGTATTCACTAATTTCTTTTAGTTCTTTTCTTTTTCTTACTACTGTATATTTAATATTATCGATAGTAACTTCAATTGGTTCTAATTCTAAAACAGTGGCTTTTAGGGTATATGTTCTTTTGCTACCGTTTTCAGCAGTAACAACAATTTGAAATGTATTTAAACCGACTTTTAAGGATACTTCACCTGTTCCAGTTACTTTAGCTCTAGAATCAGCTAATTGAGCATTAATTTTCATTTTTTCGGTTTCAGCTGGTACTTCAACAGTATATTCTAGCTTTTCTTTATCAAAGTTTTCTTTTAAAGTTAATCCTTCAATTGTTAAACTTGATAAATAATTATTGGCTGATTTTTTTACTGTAGTAGTGCCGCTATAACTTGAACCACCATTATTATTGGTTGTCTGTTTGGCATTTACGGTAATAGTTATGGTTCTACTTACTAATTTGGGCTCATTTCCACTTTTATCGCTAGTACCAGCAGCTGGAGTAACGGTGATAACAGATGTTCCCGCATTCTTGGTATTAATCGTTACTTTACCAACATTATTTTCAATCCAAACGGAACTTGCTGATACGGTAGCAACCGAAGTATTTGATGATGAAATGTTAAACCTACCTGTTAGACCAGAAGCTGTACCATCGATACTTAAGGTTACACTGTTACCTACGGTGACGCTTTTGCTAGTTAGGGAAATTGAGAAATCAGCAGCGAAAACGCTATTTGTTAATATAACAAACGAACTAAGTAATAAAACTAAATAATTGAATATTTTTTTCATAATTCACGCTCCTATTGGGTTATTGGCTTAACATCCATAATGTGATTTTTAATCATAACATAGTCTGATGCAGCTATTTTGTTATCTCTATTGACATCAGCACTAATTAATTCATAACTGGTTAATTTTTTAGTATCCATAATATGATTTTTGATCATGACATAATCAGATGCAGCTATTTTTCCATCACCATTAACATCACCATATATGATTAAGGTATATTGTTTTTCTTCTCGATCGGTTTTAATATTAATTTTATCGCCACTGGCTACGATACCTGTTTTCTTTTCTTTATTATCTTTATCGTAATATTTTACGGTAGCTTTATTTTCTTTATCGGTAATACTTTTTATAATCTTGGTAATATCAGTTCCTAGCTGATATCCATAAATATAAGTACCATCATTAGTAATCTTTAATACTCTTAATATTTCACTAATGTCTAGAGCATTTACTTCACTATTTCTAGTTATATTAATCGTATACTTTCTTTTAGCACCATTTTCAGCAGTGACAATTACTTCTACGCTTTGTTTGTCACTATTTAATGATATAGTTCCAGTACCAGCGACACTAGCTTTATCATTTAATTTGTCAGCAGTAATTTCTATTGACTTAGTACTGCCATCTAAAATTAAATTATATGTTGTTTTTGTGCTTGTCGTTTCAAATAGATAAGTTCCATTAACTGATAATTTTTTTAGATAATTGTTGGGATTACCACTATTAGGTAATGATGTTTTATCTGGCATATTATTGAATACAGGAATAGTAAAGACAAAACTACTATCAACTAATTTGATATTGTTATATCCGTTATAAGTTTTAATAGATTCAGTTGATGGAGCTTCAATATTTTGCATATATTGATGAGCACCATAATTTGGTCCAAACAAATCCCACTTTTGTAAATATAGGGTATCTTGTCCTTGTGATAAATAATCTTTTACTAAGAAATATGCTCCTCCAAGAATAGCTTTATATGGGCTATCCCAACCTTGTTCTCTAGCGTACTTAAGTCCTCTGGCAATGGTTTCTGCCCCAGTATATCCATGTGCTTCAATATTATAGAAATTGTAATATCCAACATATCCAGCTACGGTACCACTAACAATAGTGCTTCCTTGCGCGCCAACTTCTTGAATAACTCTTGATATCAATACATATGGGCTTATATTATAAGCCTTTGCAGCATCGATAAAGGCATCGACATATGTTTTGGTCTTTTCTTTATTGGCATAACCTGTCATAAATGTACCTTTTAACATAGCTTCAACACCAACCGAAGTATGATATGATTCATTATATGATAATGTTTCAAACATAAATACTTGTTTGTCATTCAAGAAATTACGAGGATCCATGTAGTAAGATATGGTGTTTTTATTGGCAGCAAACCAATATTTGCCACCGCCCTCAAAATTATTCTTAAAGACATCTGTTAGATAATTATATGAGAAACTATCAGTTGATTTATAGCCATCAATATATCTTCCGGTATCTTCAATTAAGCTTCTTCCATCACTAGTATATTCAGTATTGACCATAGTATTAAAGTCTATATTTGCTTTAAATACTTTGAATTGCCAATTTGGATGAGCATTATGTAATTTTATTAAAGCTGGTAAATAGCTGTTTGGAAAACCTAATTCAGTTAAGTAATCACTATATTCTGGGTAGTTAGCTGGATCAATTACTTCTTCAGTTACTTCTTTAATCGTGGCAAATTCACTACATACATAACCTACAACAGATCCATTTGAAGCTTGATACCACTTACTATTACAACCATTGCCACTACCAGCATTATCATTTATTAGGGTTAATTCTTTACCTACACTATAAGAGGCAATGATATTACTACCACTTGTAGTTGGTTTATCTCTAAATCTAACATCATACCCAGTAATTACTACTACTTTACTAGCAGATATATCCTGTGAAAAAAGGCAAAAAGATAGTATTAATATGACAAAATATGCTATTTTTTTCATCTGATACACCTACTCTCTATCTAAATTATATCAAAAAAGCTAATATTAAGCTATTTTTTATGTGTACTTTACACTAATTAACACTATATAATGTAAGAAAAAAGAAAGATTATTATCTTTCTATATCATACAAGAATAATTCAAGCATATCCGTATTGCTTTTACCACTTTTATATTGGTAATCAATATCAGCTAATTTGGTAATAAATTTACTTAAATCTGCTATAGTAAATTTAGCTATTCGCTCTAGTGTTTTCTTAACAAAGAATTCCTTTTTACCAATAACTTTGGCAATTTCTAAATTACTTTTATTACTGGCCATAAGTTTAATTATTAAGGCTTGTCTAAAGACATTGGCAAGTGATGTAATAAGATAGTCAATACCAACATTCTCTTTTTTAAAATTATTATACATTCTAGCAATGGTAGGTAAATCTTTTTCTAAAATAGCATTAGTGAATTCATAGATAACATTATCAATGTTATCGATAATTAATAGATCAATATCTTCTCTTAGAATAGTTTTATCTTCAGATTTATATATGAATAATTTAGTTAATTCTGAATTAATATTATTAATATCATTACCAGTTTTTTCAAGAAAATATTCGATATTATAGGTATCCATTTTATATTTTTTTTTTTTTAATAAATTATTAATATATTTGATTAGATTATCGGTATTATCAGTTTTAGAAATATCGATAATATTAAATTTATCTTTGATTTCTTTATATATTTTAGTTCTGGCATCTATTTTATTAGCAATAAATATTAAGTAGACATCTTTACTATAGTTATCTATATATTTGGTTAAATATTCAGCTTCATTATCATCTATCTTACTAATATCAAAATTATTTACAATGATAATTTTGGTATGAGAAAATAAACTTATCATCGATGCTTCATCTAAAATATTAGTTAAATTAGATGTATTAAAATCATAGATAAGTTTATCTTCATCGTTATAATTGATCTTTTTTAATAGATCAATTACATAAAAATCAATAATTTTTTTATCTTCACCAATTATTAGATTTAAATTATTCATAATAAACATCCTCTATACAACTATAACCCTCTTTTTTTAGATATTGATATATTTCTTCGTAACTATTTATAATAGGCTTTTCCTCATATATTATCCTTAGTTCTAAATCATCATCATTATATTTATAACTACCGGTAATATTAAAATATTCACTTTCTTTATGATTTTCTTTGAAGTCACTATATATATCATCATCTTCAAATTTATAAATATCTATTCTTTCATAACTTCTCATTTCATCTTCTTCATTGAATCTTACTACAACATCACTATGATAATTTAGTTCTGTTTTTTTATTGTATGAATACATGTTACACTCTAAAATTTTCATTTTTTCTTTAAAGGCATTAGGATTTAAATAGATATAGGTAACTCCTATCAAAAGAGCAATCATAATAAATAACAAGGTATATAATCCACTCTTTTTGTTATTGTTATTATTAGTTACTTCTACTTTTTCTCTTTTGATTGACATATCATCTAGTTCTTTTAGTTTATCACATTCCATTTCACTATAAGAAACTAATTCTATTTTATTTATATCAGATATATCAATTATTTCATATTCTTTGGAATCAAGATTACCAGATAAATATTTAGTTACAAAATCATTAATAATATCATTACTATTTATAGCAAAGCTAACTAATGAATCTTTTTTCAAATGAACTGATCCATAACATAATTTTTTTTCATTATATTTATCACTAAAGGCAAAGATAACATATTTATTCATATATTTTAAGTGATTGAAAGCACAAAAGACTACTACTTGCCTATCATCAGCATTACCATATAGATCATTACTTGATACTTTTAATATTTTTCCATTCATATAATCACCCCAATTATTACTATATAATTATATAACATATATTGCCTTTTTAAAAGATTAATATTATATTTTTTTTAAATATTCTAAAAAATTATAAGCAATATTTTCAGGCATTATTTCTTTTAATTCTTCAATACTAGCATCTTTCATTTTATCGATTGTATGATATTTTTTAAGAATGTTTTTCTTTCTTACTTCACCGATACCATCGATATTATCTAAAATACTGGATAAGGCTCCTTTACTACGAATATCTTTATGATAGGTAATTGTATAACGGTGTACTTCATCTTGCATTTTTGTAAGGAGTAAGAATAAATAACTATCCTTTTTGATAGGAATTTCTTCAAGGGGATATCTTCCTAATAACATGCTTGTATTGTGTTTATCATCTTTCTTTAAACCAGCTACAGGAATATTCATTCCTAGATCACTGATTACTTCTCTAGCAACATTTACTTGACCAATGCCGCCATCCACTAAAATTAAATCTGGACGTTCCAATTTATCTTTAAGTACTCTAAAATATCTACGATATATAACTTCTCTCATAGTTCCATAATCATCGTTAGTATCTACGGATATTTTATATTTACGATATAATTGAGGGGCTTTTTTACCATCAATAAAGGTTACCATTCCAGAGACATTAAACTCACCAAAAATATGTGCATTATCAAATATTTCAATATGATTACAACTTTCTATATGAAGTAAATTTGATAATTCTTCTAAACTTTCACTTAGAGCTTTTTCATCTTTTTTTATTAAAGATATTTGTTCATTATAATAATTTTTAGCATTTTCAAAAGCTAGATCTAGAATTTTCTTCTTAGTTCCTTTTTGTGGTGTCATAAAATTTAAATTAAATGTTTCTTTAAAGGTCTCTATATTGACAATATCAGGTACCATTACTTCTTTTACTTTAGTTGGATGCTTATCGTAAAAATTAGATATATAATTATTTACTTCCTCAGTTAAATCATCAATCATAGGAAAAATATTACTCTTTTTATCTAAAAGTTTTCCACCACGAATAAATAATATATTAATAGCTAAATAGTTATCTTTCTCATAATAGCCAATGACATCTCTGTCATAATTATCATCTAATTCTACTTTTTGTTTTTCTAATGTAATATTGATATAATCTAAGATTTCTTTATATTCAATAGCTTTTTCAAATTGTAATTTATCTGATGCTGAATGCATTTTTTGTTCTAATTTGGAAATAACAATATCACTATTACCATTAAAGAAGGCGATTATTTCTTCTTTCATTTGATTGATAACACTCTCTTCAACATCATTGATGCAGTAACCTAAACATTCACCAATATGATAATATAAACATTCTTTTTTGGGCATATTTTTACATTTTTTTAATGGATAAAGGCGATTTAAAATTTCAACTACTTTTTTAGCAGCACCAATATTTGGATATGGTCCAAATAATTTACGATTTCTACCTCGTTTTAGATTAGGATTACGAACAATTAAGAGTCTTGGTATTTTATCATTAGTAAGTTCAATATAGGGATAACTCTTATCATCTTTATAAAGAATATTATATTTAGGGGTATATTTTTTAATTAGATTAAGTTCTAGTAGTAATGATTCAACTTCAGAATTAGTTAGTATATACTCAAATTCAACAATATCTCTAACTAGCATCATAGTCTTTCCAGTATGAGCTTGTTTAAAATATGAACTTAGTCTGTTTTTTAAATTCTTACTTTTACCGACATAAATAATACATCCATTTTTGTCTTTCATAAGATAGCAACCGGGTTTATGAGGAGTTGTCGATAATAATTCATCTATTTTATTCATGATATCCTCCATTAAAAATTGCTGGTATATTCACGATTTTCATATATTGTATTCCAAAAATCATTATAGTTATCAACATCACTAACATTAATAACCAACCAGAAAAAGAATATAACAACTGCTAAAGATATCAATGATAAAAATAGACCAATAGCATTTAAGATTATACCGGCAGTATTATTTACTTTTTTACTTACTCTAATAGCTATTATTAAACCAATCAATGATAAAATGAAACTTATTGGCGAAAAGATGACTAAAACAGCACCTAAATTACCTAAGATGCCAAGGATGATAGATGGAGTTTTGCCACTACTGGCATCACCTATTTCATCACCATAATAGGCTTGATTATTAGTTACTTCTTTTCCACAATTTGGGCAATATTTCTCACTGCCATTTAAACTCTTTCCACAATTAGAACAATACATAAAAAACACTCCTTTTCTTAATTATAACACAATTAGTTAAAAAAGATGGTTATAAAGAAAAAATTCTGCTTTGAAGCAGAATTTATTATTTAAATAATACTTTCACAACATCGTTCATTTTAATGATTCCATCAGTTATTAAATCACCAGCTGTCAAGTATTCTTCACTTAAAGACTCTTTATCAACGATGGCTTTAGCTAATCTCATGGCATCCATTAAATTGACAATACCATTACCATCGATATCTCCATATACGACTAAAGTATATTCTTCACCATCAATGGTAATTTTATATCCGGTACCTAGTGGTTTGGTTATATCAGTTATAAAATGACCATTTTGATCTGTTACAACAATATTTTCATATTCTTCAGTAACCAAATTTTCAATTAATTTTTTATAAGTAAATGTATAACCACTGTCGATGTTTACTAGAATATTAACATCCGTTTTGGCCAAATTAATTGTAGCTGCTTCAAGTTTTGTAGTAATAAGAATTGTTAAATCTC
Organism: uncultured Clostridia bacterium; assembly: GCA_947304495.1. Next base: position 33,691 of record CAMZBG010000002.1, read on the forward strand.
CAGCAACTTCAGTAACACTATACGAATTGTTTGATTCACTATAGTCTATTTCAATTAATTCATCATAGTCACCGGTAATTATAATATCATCAACGACATATCCTTCATCGATTACTAGGGAGAAATTAATTTGTCCTAAACCGGTTATATCTATTTCTCCAGTTTCTGGATTTCTGGCATAAGCAAAATCAGCATCACTCTCACCTACGACATCAAATTCATCAGTATAGTATACATTGACACTAACATGGCTATCAGCGTTGAATTCAGCAATAAACATTTCATCATTTAATTCATTGTTTATTGCTTCAGGAACATACAACTTAGGAATAGTTTTAAGAGCTTGAAGATTACATTCGGCATTAGAATATAGTCTTGTTCCAGTTTGGGTAGTTGTTTCACTACGAATAATAACGCCATCTCCCCAATCGATACTCCAAACATTGCTTTTACATGCATCTAGGGTATCAGTTTCAGTAATAGAAGTATTATCTTCAGTTACATCTGGTGAAGAATATAAGATATAGTTACTGTTTCTTAAAATTTCGTCACTATATACAACTTCATTACTGATATTGACATTGACAATAGTTTCTGCTGCAACATTTTCGGTATATTCATAATATTTTTGTTCGTTTTGAACTGGAGTTTCGTGCATTGGATTAGTACCAGCCGCGAAGATGGTAGCACCATTTAGAACAAGTGAGCCATCACTATCAAGCGGTGAATTGTCACCACCTACTCCTTGCGAAAAGACAGTAATTTTACCACCGTTTAGATATAAGTTACCATTAGAGTCGATACCATCGCCTCTAGCATCTACCAAAATATTTCCACCATTAATATTTATGGAATATTGATTATCAGTATTACTTCCAGGTTTTGGATTAAAGTGATGTCCCCCACCCATACTAGGATTAGTGCCATGACTACTACCGCCAGCGGCATTGATACCATCATCGGTAGCGACAACATAAGTTCTTCCAGCATTGATATAGATTGTACCGGCTTCAATACCTTCATATGAGTTAAGAATATCTATTTCAGGATCCAAATCTAAACTATCTTCACCACCAATAGTAACGGTTGTATCACCATGGATGCCGTCATCAGCTGTTTCAATGTTTAATAATCCACCAGTAATTAAAACGTCACCATCTGAATGAATTGCATCATCAACGGTATTTAGGATTATGGTACCACCAGTGATATTTATTAAATTGGTAGCATTACTATTACTGTTACTATCATTCTTTGAGGCTTTAAGTCCTTTAGCACTCATCGTACTTGAATCAAATTCTTCAGTGTTGTTATGACCTTCTAAAGTTGTAATTTGAATAAATCCATTGTTAATAGTTAAATTGTTCCCAGCGTGAATACCATCACCATCAGAATTAATAGTGATACTTCCACTATTTATTTCAATATTACCAAGTGATTCGGTATCATCTTCATCCGGAACAGCTTTAATACCATCGTTAGCACTTGTAATGTCTATTTCGCCACCGGCAATATTGATTTTACCATCAAAAGCAAGGCCATTATTAGCACTAGCAATATATAATTCTCCATAATTTATAGTAAAATTAGAATTGGCAGCTCCCTTGATACCGTTTTTAGCATTACCATTTATATCAAGAATTCCATCACCATCAATTGTAAGATGGGAACCTGATTTTACTTTTATAGCTGCTCCTTCAAAATTTTCATTTGTTTCTTCGGCCGTTGGATCTTCATTGTCAGTTAATACTGATGATTCAACAAGATATAAATTAACATTACTATTCTTTTTAATAACGATTGGAGCAGTTGTAGTTGAAGTTAATGATATATTATTTAGGATAAGTTGGACGTCATCTAAGTTACTGTTTACGATAATGTTTCCTTCACTAGCACTACCCATTACTTCATATACACCATTACTCATAATGGTTAAGGTTGAACCAGCAATTTCATAACCATCTGCAGCAACGCTAGCGGTGATACCTTCATCACTAAAGGTAAAATTATTGTCAGCAAGAGCATAACTAGGTTTATATATAAAGTAAAATATTAAATATACTCCTACTAAAGAAACCAATATACTACAAATGATTGTAAACATACGATTCATTCTTTTCTTATCCATGATACCACTCCTCATATTATAAGGTAATTATATCATATTTGAGGGTTATAGTCTACAATTATACCTAAAAAATTACTTATAATATTTATTTTCTTATCATTATTATTGTCAGATATAATTTTTTTTAATATAATTGTTTTGGTGGTATATATGTATACGATTGATAGTGATGGTAAATATGAACTAGTAATTAAGAATTCTAGATTTATTACCTTGTTATATAAGATAGATGCAATTAATGACGTCGATCAGATTTTATCAACTGTTAAAGAGGAATATCCTGGAGCTACTCACTATTGTTATGCCTATATCTTTGATAATTATAAAAGAGGAAACGATGATGGAGAACCTAGTGGTACCGCTGGAATACCAATTTTAAAAGTATTAGAGAGTAATGAATTAACTAATATACTTATAGTTGTAGTAAGATACTTTGGGGGAATAAAATTAGGCGCTAACGGACTTATTAGAGCATATACTAAATGTGTATCTAATGCTCTTAAGGAAAGAGAATTTAAAGAATTAGTAGATGGAATGAATATCGATATTACTTTTGATTATAGTAAAATTAAGGAAATGGATTATCTACTTAAGGACTATGTAATCAATAATAAAGTATTTGGAGATAAAGTTATTTATAATTTAAATATTGCTAAAGACGATATTATTAAAATTCAAGAATTTGATTATCATATTAATAATTTAATAAAAATAGAAAAATAATACTTAAAGTATTATTTTTTATTTAATAATAGAGAAATATTCGTTCCCATTATCAAAAGAATTATACCTATAAATAATTCAATATAGCTATATATTTCTTTAAATGCTAAAATAAACATATAAGTTATACTTGATAATGATAAACCTAAAATAATATTATAAAAGATATTATGATAATATTTAATTATATAGTTTATTAAGATAATACATATGATAAATGTAACAATCATTCCTAGACTATAATATAAGTAAATTTCAAAATTATTGATAACATATTGATAGTTTAAGATATTGGCTAATAAGTTTATAATTTCATCATATATACCTAATGTCATAAAAATAGCTGTTCCGCTAATACCTGGAATGATTGATGTAATTATTTCAATAGTACCGCCTAGAAAAAAGATTAGATTGTTATTTTTAAGTGTTAGTATATGATTAAATACTCCAAGACTAAGAAATAGTGTTATGATGTATATAGATAATATTACAATGATATTTATAGAAGAACTTTTTAGCTCTTTTTTTATATCAAAAACACCACCAATTATTAATCCAGTAAAAAACATGAGTGTTATAAACTTATGATTGTTTATTAGAATTAAGATGATTTTACTAAAAATAACTATGGCCAATAATATACCAGAAATAAAGGTTAGTAAAAATTTAGCATTCTTTTTCCAATTTGGAAAGAAGTTAACAATAGCTGATACTAATTTATCATATATATTGAAATTAATTGCTAGCATAGCTCCAGAAACACCAGGGATAATTTTACCAATACCTACAAGAAAACTTTTTATAAAAAGCAAGGATATCACCAATATATAATATGAAAAAAAGAGTATTTTATACTCTTTTAATTGTAACTATTTAAGTTGCGTTTGTATAGATATATACTGGCAATAAATGACACGATAAGGATTATGCCCATCATTGTAGATCCAACACCAGTTTGTGGATTATTGTTGGTATTGTTTCCAGAAGGTGTTGGGGTTGGAGTTGGAGTTGCCGAACTATTGCTTTGTTTAACTATTAAGAAGTAAGTTGCACTAGCAAGTCCTGAACTACTATCTTTTGGTACAACAATAAGTGGTATTTCCCTATCTTCACCATTTTCGTTACTAAATGTATATGGTTTTAGATATGTCAATGTTTCATCAGAAAATTTATAATTGGTTGGATCATTTAAAGTTGCTTCAATTGTATATTCAACAACATCCTTTAAAGTTATGGTATAAGTTCCAGTACTACCCTTGGTAGCTGTTACATCGCCAATTTTAATTGATGCGATACCATTATCACTAGTATTTTGTTGTGCTGGTTTGATAATTGACAACGTATATGTTACAGCACTATCACCACTACCAACAACTACTAAAACTAACATATCAGAGTTGCCGCCACTGGTAGTAAAGGCTATATTACTACAAGTTAATGTATCTCCCGTATGGCCATTTTTACAAACAACACTATCATTACTATTTTTAGGCGTTGCGTTGATGCCAAATGATTGAGTGCTGGCTGATTCCAAAGTGATTGAATAACCAGTATTAGTTATATCTTCGGCATCGAATAGTTTCATAGTGAAGCCACCGCCACTTATAGTTAGATCACTAAGCCCTCTATTGGAAGTATCTTCTCCAGGAGTGTTTGGTGTAGAACCACCAGTCACAGCAATTTCTGCAGATGTACTAGCTACTTCTGTAGAGCTTACGCTTGTATCATATAATTTATTGGAATCAATCGTTATCGTTTGAGTACCTGTAGCAGTTGCTGAAGCAGTAGCTTTAAAAGTCAAAATATTAAACGTTCCGCTTGGATCGGTATCACCAGATATACCAAGGTCAATTAAATCGTTGGTACTAATGCTTGTGGTATTACTAAATGCTTGCCAGCCAGATGCTACTTGAAAATTAGTAATTGTCAAGCCCTCACCAAACTTAATTACACCTTGATATGCTGATATGCCAACATCCGAAGTACCAGTTAATACGCAGTTGGTACTTTCACTTGGGGCTAAGCTACTAGCATCACAAGTAAGATTAACACTACCAGTTAAGGCATTAATTTTAACTGGAATAAATGCTAATAAGATAAAAATGTATTTCCTTAATTTTTTCATTCTACCACCTCTGACGAGTTTGTTACTTCTAATGTATTTATTCGTCCTCTATAATATCTATAAAGCAATATGACATCGCCAAAGTCTATGCTTCCATCATTATTAATGTCTCCTGCCGATAATAATTCATTACTCAATTGAATGCGTCCTCTGTATGCTCTATATAAGATGATAACATCTGTAAAATCTACTTTAGTAAATTCATCTAAAACTCCAACTACTGATAAGAAATATTCAACTGTTTCTTCTTCAAATTCAATTTGAAGCATATCGCCGGTTTTAACTTCTGTATTTTCATCTTCGATAAGAGAACCATCAGCAGCTATAAAGGCAATATTTCCGTTTGTAGTTATTTGACTTCTAAGGGTAGCAAATGTACTACCGATTGGAAGTCTTTTAATAATTTCATGTTGTTCATCGACAATTAAGTTACCTAAATTGTACTGATCGGTAACAAATTTTAATGTTTCTAATCTGGATGTTTGTCCTTCTAGTATATATTCTATTTCAATAGTATATTTTGAAGTAATAATATCTGTTCCATGACTTGTAGGAACATATGTATTTTCTTCTTTAGTAGCACTAATCAATGTTCCACTACCATTATATAATTTAAAGTTTAAATTGTTGATGGTAGTATTAATTTTACTAAAGAATTCTGTTACACTAACATCATCTCCAATATATAAATTACCATTTTTAACACTATAATCAGTTGTGTAGTTAACAATATTAATACTACTTACTACTTCTTCATCATACCTAACTTCTAATTTACCATTATTAATATTATAACTTAAACCGGTTTCAAGTATTTCTAAACTATTTTTAATGGTCTCATTGGAATCAGCTCCAGTATAGATATAATTGTTATCTTTGTTATAAGTATATACTTCAGTATTAAATTCATATTCACGATAGATACTTAAGGTATATACTTCTTCCTCATCACCGTTTTCAGCTACGACGATAAATTCAAATTCATTAGTACCATAATGTAGTTCAACGGTTTCACCTAAGGTTATACCTTCCATAGATGCATTTTGATCAGTTGGAACAGCTCCAATAGTTATTTCTGAAACATTGCTTGGTACTGTTGCAGAATATGTTTTGTTTTCTTCATCATAGGTAACTTCAACATCTTCATTACTAACTGTGACGCTTTCAACAGTAGCTATATTATTCTTTACTCTCAAATTAAATGATATATCTTCAAGTTCTTGCATTTCATCATTATCAAGTGATAATTCGATATCAGTTAAGCCAATCGTGTAATTGGTATTAGGCTCACTTTCAGTGTGTAATTTAAATTTTAAAGCACCGACCATAGTTATTTCTTCAAAACCATTTGTATTAGCTACTGCAAAGCCATTTGAAGTAGCTGCCAATACCAAGATATCTTCATTTTCATTGTCGTAAGATACATACTCAATTTCTTCTGGAAAAATATAATTTGCTTTTAATGACATTATTTTATTTTCTCCTTCGGAAATTACGTAGATAAAACATGTAGTATCTTCATCATAACCAATAGCCTCTGGACAAGATAATACCAAAGGAGGTAGTTCTTCATCTTCTAAGCCAAATGTTCCTCTTCTTATCCAAAGAACCGCCATCATTATTAATAAAGCAATAAATATGGCTATAGAGATACAAACTACATAATTCTTTTTAATAAAATCAATTACTCTGTTCATTTTTATTTCTCCTACCAAATAGCATTCTTGCAATATTAATAATTATCAATAGTGCAATGATTGCAATAAATATATATTTATAATTTTGCTTATTATTTACAATGGTTTCTGGTTTTTTGATGTTTATTTTATATACTGTACTATTCATATCTTCAGAGACAACTTCAACTTCGATAACGCTACCATCAACTAATTCTTTGTTCCCAGTGATTATATATCTGTTTTCTTCATCTTCAGGAACGGCAGTAATTGATAATCTATCTTCATCGGCAATGGTAAGTGTATATTCAAAGGTATTTTTATCAAAGTTAAGATTATAGTTATCAATAATAATATTTTCTAGATATATCTTTTTAGTCTCTGTAGTTATATCATCTTTATTATCATTGGTATTATTGGTTGTATTTGTATTTGTGTTAGTATTAGTATTAGTGTTAGTATTTGTATTAGTACTAGGTTTACTCGTTGGAGTAATTATCTTTTGTGATACACTATCTACTTTTTGACTTTTAGCATTCAAATCATAAAAAAGAATATCATAGATACTGACAGAACCAGTATCTGTACCATCTTTTTTAAGTTTTAATGTACCAACAGTAAAATTTCCTTTGATATCATCAGCAGCCATCAAAGAGATTTTACCATCATTACCATCGCCCATTGACCAGGCATTATCTTTAGTAAAAGATATTACTTTAAGAGATGAGTTCAAACTATACTGCATCTCAATACCAGTAATAGTATCCGTAGCATTACCAGTAATTTTACAAGTAATTTCACTACCACTGGCCGCTTCTTTTGGACAATCTAAAGCAATGCTATTGGCAAATACTAAGGTTGGAAAAATTAATAATAAATACATGAATAATATTTTTTGTTTCATATATTCCCCTACTCTCTATGTAAGTATATCATACTTTTTAAATGATGACAAGAAAAAAATATACTAAAGTTAGTATATTTTTAGAATAAATCATTATATAGTTCTAAATAACTGTTTATATATTTTATATGAATACCTTTCAATAATTCTTGTGGTATTTCTCTGACATCTTCTTTGTTATCAATTGGTACATAGATAGTTTTGACATTGTTATTAATTGCTGCCAACACTTTTTCTTTAATACCACCTACAGGTAATACTTTACCACGCAAAGTTATTTCACCACTCATACTTACAGTGGTATCTATTTCTTTTTGCTTTAATAAACTAATTATACCAGTCATAATAGCAAGACCTGCTGATGGTCCATCTTTAGGAATAGCTGCTCCTTCAAAATGAATATGAAAATCTTTTTCAGAAAACACTTTATCATCAATTTCCATTAGAGTACTATTAGCTTTGATATAACTTATTGCTACTTCGGCACTTTCTTTTAGGATATCACCTAACATACCTGTCAAATGAATATTACCGCTACCATTATAACTTAGGACAGTTGTTTTTTGAATACAACCTCCATAAGGGGTATATCCTAAGGCATTAATAACTCCAATATAACTTTCTTTTTCATTGCTTAAGGTACGATATTTATAATTACCTAGGTAATCAGTTACTTTTATTTTCTCATCTGAAAGGCCATCAATTAGAGTTTTTCGATATATTTTATCAATACATCTTTCTAGTTGTCTAACACCAGATTCTCTTGTATAATGGGTTACTATTTCTTTGATATCATTACTAGTTAATGTCAATTCAAAATCATAATACTTATTCAATTTTGGAATAATGTAATTAAGAGCAATATCTTCTTTTTCATGGATAGTATAACTAGATAAATTTATAATTTCTAATCTATCTTTTAAAGCATCAGGAATAGCATCTTCATCATTACCAGTTAAAATAAATAAGACATTTGATAAATCTACTTCTTCTTCAATATAATTATCGACAAAATTCATATTTTGTTCAGTATCTAAGACATCTAGTAAAGCTGAAGCAGGATCGCCTTTATAATCTTTGGTAAGTTTATCAATTTCATCGATTAAGAATACTGGATTATTGACTCCTACTCTCTTAAGTCCTTGAATTATTCTACCAGGACTAGCCCCAATATAAGTTCTTCGATGACCGACTATTTCTCCTTCATCGTGAACACCACCAACGCTAATTTTAACGAACTTTTTATTTAGGGCAGTAGCAATTGATTTGGCCATAGTAGTCTTACCAACACCAGGTGGACCTATCAAGCATAAGATAGGACTCTTGTTCTTTTTTCTTAGCTTAGTTACAGCAATATATTCAATTATTCTATCTTTAACTGAAGTTAATCCAAAATGGGTACTATCCAAGCTTTTTCTAATATCATCAATATTTTTATTGTCTTTAGTAGCTTTATTCCATGGTAAGCTTGCTAAAACATCAATATAGTTTCTAATGATAGACATTTCTGGAGAAGTAGGACTGGTAAGTTCATATCGATTTAATTCTTCTTCTAATCTATCCTTGATATATTCTGGGTAATCTCCCATATTTATTTTGCTATTTAATTTTACGATATCATTATCTTTAATATCAATTTCATTAATTTCTTCTTTAATTAATTTGATTTTTTCTTTTAAAATATAATTCTTTTGTTCTTCATCTAATCTTTCTTTTAGATCTTCATCAATTTTATTTTCAAGTTTGACAGTTTCCATTTCTCTACTTAGATCATGAATTATATCTTTAATTCTATTCATAGGATTACATATTTCAATGTATTTAGCTTTAACTGAATATTCGAATGGTAATTCTGAAACAATAATATCTGATAATCTAGAAATATTATTGACGCCATTGATTCTACCTAATACATTATTAGATACGTTAGATGATATATCTATATAATCATTTAGATCTTTTAAAAGAATTCTTTTTAAGGCTGTAGCTTCTAACTCATCATAATCATAGTCTTTAGTTTGAATAACAAATGCTTCATAACTATCATCATCATTTTCAATATAATTTAATACTTCTACTCTATCAAGGCCTACGATAACCAATCTAGTTATACCATTAGATAATTCTAATTTAGTCTTAATTTTACCTAAGATACCAATTTTAGGTAATTTTCTAACGTTAGGTCTCTCTTCTAAGGAATCATTTAAATTTATAAATAGAATGTGACCATCATGATTGGCTTCGCTAGTATTAATAATCTTTTTTTCTAATTCTGTCGATAATTCAATTCTTAATTCATTATATGGAAGAATTACAACATCTCTTAAAAAAATGATTGGTAAATTACTTTGAATCATGTTGTCACCTACCTTACTTAATAAAAAGGACTGTTACTAAGATTTAAAGTGGAATTTTAATAACAGTCCCTTCTTTCTTGATTACTTATTTTAATCAATTTAGTATAGATATCAATAGATTTGACACATTTTTTACACAGGATTTAAGAGTATTTTTAAGGGGTAAAAATTAACATAATTTTTTTCTTGACAAGCCTTTATTTATTCTTTATAATAAGACCTAATAGCAGAAATTTCCCTAATATTTTTTAACAATTTTTAAGGTATTTAATATACTATCAATGAAAGGTAGTGATATTATGTACCAAAATAATTATTTAAAACAAAATATGAGGCCTATCTATCCCAATAATGATAATCGTTTTGTTGGCGGAGGATTTTTAGGGCCTTTTATTTTGGGCGGAATTACTGGTGGTTTGTTAGCACCAGCTTTTTATCCTAGACCAATATATGGTCCTGTACCTTATATGAATGCTCCAATATATTATCCAAGGCCATATACAAGCACAACAACTTTTTATTAAATTTTAATAACACTTTTAATAATTTTGTGATATAATTATTCTAGGTGAAAGTATGAAGAGCGGTTATATTATAGATTATGTCAACGAAAATGAGTTTAGAAAAAAAGAACGTGCTATTAAAAAATATAACATGTTAGCATATAAAAAATTATTGTTTGATTATTATCCTAGTTTAAGGGAAGGTAATTTTTTGGGAGTACTTGTATCGACAAATGAAGAAAAACATATTGATAAATATGAGTTGACGCTACCTACGGATAAAACTTTTGTTAAAGTTCATGGTAATATTACGTTACATTATTCCGTATATTTAGATCAGAGAACAGTAGTGTTAGAAACACTTACTCCTGAAGATATCTTAACTGAGGGACATCAAAAAGAACTTACTACTTATAAGGGTGTTATGGTATCTAAATCACATAAGGATTTAGATATGTTTAAGATTAATCTTTTAAATAGTATGAATAAGGATGGATTCTTAAAGTTAGATAGTATTCCTAATTGGTTATTAGTAACGATGTCAGTTATGCTATCTATTTTGCTAGCCTTTGTAATATCAAAATTGTTGTTTAGATAATAAAAAGATTGAAATTAGATTTCAATCTTTTTTACTAGATCTTTAAATTGAATGCCACGATCAGCAAAGTTTTTAAACATATCAAATGAAGCTGATGCTGGACTAAATAAGACTACTTCACCACTAGTAGCTACAGATAAGGCTCTTGAGACAACATCTTCAAGGGTTTTTTCTTGATATATTTCAATTGTTTCAGATGTTTTCTCATTCATAACTGCATTATATATTTTATCACTAGTAGCTCCAAATAAAATTAATTTGCTTACGTGTTCTAATATAGGTTTTGCTATTGGGGTATAATCAAGATTCTTATCATATCCACCAGCAATTAAAACGATATTTTCGTCAAATGAGTTAAGTCCAGCAATGGTTCTAGTTGGACTTGATGATACGGAATCGTTATACCATTTAACACCATTTATTTCACGGACAAATTCAATTCTATGCTCTACTCCACCAAAATTATAAATAGCATCTAAGACTTTATCAATATCGATAAGGTCATATGTAGCCGCTAAAGCAGCAGAGATATTCTCATAATTATGGATACCTCTAATTTTTAATTTAGTGGTATCGATTACTTTTTCTTTACCATGCCAAATATATGAATCTTTATAATAGAAACTATTGGTTTCATTATATCTACTAAAATATCTAACTTCCCTACTTGTAGTTAGTTTACTAGTAATATCATTATCGGCATTGGTTACTAATATGCCATCTTTATGTTTAAAGATATTAAGTTTGCTTTCAATATATTCATCCATATCTTTATGTTTATCTAGATGATTTGGAGCAATATTGGTAATAACTGAAATATCAGGACTAACATCCATCCCCATAAGTTGAAAACTAGATAATTCTAAAACAACGATATCATTTTCTGTCATTTCATCTAGTTTAGTAAATAAGGGATTACCAATATTACCACCCAAGAAGGTTTTATAACCACTATTACGTAAAATTAAATCAATCAAAGTTGTAGTTGTCGTTTTACCATCAGAGCCAGTTACTCCAATTACTTTTGATGGAGTTAATTTTATTACTTCAGCAATCTCAGTTGTTACATAAGCTCCCCTAGCTATTTCTTTTTGAATTTCTTCTCTTGTAGGAAGACATCCAGGTGATCTAAAGATAATATCAAAGCCAACCATTTCTTTTAGGCCATCTTCATATACTTTATAATTATATTTGCTGGTATCTACCTCTACTTTTTTATCACTGAAGATAGTAACATCACAACCCATATCATATAGATAATCTAATAATGGAAGATTACTTACTCCAAGACCAATAATGGCTATTTTACTTTCTTTTAATTTTTGTTTAAATGCTTCTAATTTATTATTCATCATTTTCCTCCTTTAATTTTTTTAAGAAATTAATAACAGCTATTTTACCATAATCATATGATAAACTTCCTTGAAAATATGCAATATATGGTTCTCTTAGTGGGCCATCACAAGATATTTCAATCGAACTACCTTGGGTAAATGAACCACTAGCCATAATAATTTTATCTTGATATCCAGGCATATCATTAGCCACTGGTAAAACGTGACTATCAATAGCAGAAGATGCTTGAACTACTTCACAGAATTTGATAAGTTTATCTTTGTCTTCAAAGATAATATTTTGAACAATACAAGCTCTTGAATCATTATATTTAGGTTTAACTTTATAGCCTTCTTTTTCCATAACATAACTTAAAAGAATAGCTGTTTTGATACTGCTAAGGACAACACTAGGAGCTAGATATAAACCTAATAAGAACATTCGATTACTTGTTCCAGAAGGACCAACTTCTTTTCCTTGACCTGGGACATTTAATCTTTCAGCGCATAGATTTACCAAATCTTTTTTACCACAAACATAGGCTCCATTCGTAGCAATACCAGCACCTAAATTTTTAATTAGGCTACCGACAACAATATCAGCACCTACTTCGGTAGGTTCTTTGTAGGAAACAAATTCACAATAACAATTATCAATCATGATAATTACTTCTGAATCTACTTTTCTAATTTCTTTAATGATATCTTCTAACATATCGATTGAGATGCTGTCACGTGTAGAATATCCTTTACTTCTTTGAATAGTAATTAGTTTGATTTTATCTTTCTTTAAGGTTTCAATTATTTTATCTTTATCAAACTTATTATCAATTAAATCTATTTGTTTATAATTGATATTATAACTCTTAAGACTACTTGGATTATCTTCAATACCAATTACTTTATCTAGGGTATCATATGGTTTACCACTAATAGATAACAACGTATCGCCTGGTCTTAATAGTGCATTTAAGGTTATTGTTATAGCATGAGTACCAGAAATAAATTGAGTTCTGACAAGGGCATCTTCGCATTTAAAGACGTCGGCATATACTTTTTCAACGGTGTCTCTACCATAATCGTTATAACCATAACCAGTGGTACCATTAAAGTCTGATTCACTAACTTTATTCTTATGAAAAGCATCTAAGACTTTCATACTATTATAAAAACAGATATTTTCATGTTTTTTAAATTCTTCAGCTAATGATTCTTCACAACTATATATATATTTAATTATATCTTTTCGGTCCATACTTCATCATCCTTTATATCTATTCTAAATATTGTTCCACTTTTTTCTTGGCTTTTAATTGTTTTATGTATACTTGATATAAACTCATCTATTTTAATCAGTCTACTCTGCTTTATTCTTAGTAGTTCATCATTTAAGTATTCTTTATTCATACTTCTAGTACTATTGGAATCAATCCAATTTGGACATAAGCAATATACGATATTACTAGTAGATAAAGCAATGCTTTTAGTTATATTGATAAGGCCAGCTTTGCTAGCAGAATAATCAATATTATAACTACTATAAGTATCGATACCATCAGTACTAGCTATATTGATAATCATACCATTATCTGTATGTTTAGCATATTCACGGCAAGTTAAGAAACAGCCTACAAGATTGACTTCTAAAACAGCCATAAACTCTTTTTTGGTTTTTTCTAAAAAGAAAGTATCATTATAAGTTGCTGACATGTTTATTAAGATATCGATATGACCATATTTTTTAAATAATTCATTAAAGATAGTTTCGATTGCAGATTCATTTCTGATATCTAATTTTAATGAATCTATTCCTTCAATATTGGTAATATGATTGTTGTAAGTTAAAATAACATTATTGTTTGACAATTTTAATGATTTAGCTAAACTTATACCTAGATCACAACTACCGCCAATTATTAATATATTCATTTTTATCCCTCGCGTTAATTATACCACTAAAATTAAATAAAACAAAATATGGGATAGAAAAAATGGGTTTTAAAACCCATTTATACCATTTATAATATCATTACTTGAAACATATTTACAGTTGTTACCAATACAGTATAATCCTCTTTCTTTTATTTCACTTATATCGTTTACATTTTTGACAGGGAGTTTAGCAATATCTCTAGAACCATTATGACTATCAATTAATTTTTCTAAATTACCTTTATAGGATGCTAAGATACCAAGCATTGACAATAGCAACATACAAAAGAGTATTAATGCACCATATAATATGGTAGTAATTGCAAATCCTTTATTATTCATATACGATAACCTCCATATCAGTTTTATTAATTAATGATTCATTATTTTTACTTGTAACAATGGTATCTATATTACCATCAGATATATATTTATTCTTTTCAAGATTACGAAAGACCATATCAATATCAAAGTCTTTTCCATTATTATCATAAGCACGACATCTTTTTAAGAAAGTTTTATCGAAATCTTTATGGAAAGGACTTACTTCTGGTTCCCAACCAACACGCAAAGCTGCTAGAGTTTCATAAGAATTACCATTATAAGTGCCATTTAGAACATACTTATAATTAGCATGTGTTTTAACATAAGGACTTCCAAAAGGAAGAGCTACTATTTTAGAATACTTTGAGCCAATAATACCTTCTAGTTTGTTGTACATATATCCGATAACTTCTTGGGTTTCAGAGGTACTTATCTTACTTAGATTATTATGTCCTTTGGTGTGATTACCTACTTCATATCCATTATCTACTAACCATTTGAGTATTTTTTCATTATAAGTTGGTTGATTAAACAAACCACTTGTTACAAAAAAGATAGCAGTTACATTATAATCTGGATATTTCTTTTTAAATTCTTCAAGAACACCAACGGCGCTATTTTTATCGATAATAATATTTCCAGCACTATCTAATCCAGTTACTTTAATATTGTTATCATTACCATCATCAAACGTAAGAATAATTGGACTATTACCATATGAAACGTCTATTTTACCATTTACATAATCAGATAATTTAATCATACGATAACCTTTTTGATAATAGAATTCTAAATCTTTTCTAAAGGATTCAACAGTTCTAGTATATCCATCTTTATCGACATTTCCTCCAGTATATGATGTTTCATTGTCTTTTAAATTTTTAATACCATGATACATCATAATAGGAACTTTACCTAGTTCATTGATATTATCTTTTTTTAATTTTTCTTTATCAATTTTTCCCAAAGAAACAACGAGATTTAATTTATCACCATCTTTGATTTCTTCGCCTTCTTTGATACTTTGACTAATAATTTTATTTTTAGCAAAATAATCATTATATTCATATTCAATATCGATATTTAAATTATGTTTCTTTAGTGATTCTTTTGCTTCATTAAGATCCATATTAATCGTATTAGTCATCAATATTTTTTTATGGCTAACAATAGTTATTATTAATTTAATGATTAAAAATATTATTAATAATAAGACAATAATAGCTATTATTAGTTTTTTGATATTTAATCTTCTTTTTTTACTTCTTTTCATGATACACCTACTTTAATTATATATGATTAGGAGTTTTTTGACAAGTTTTTTTGCTTTTATGTAGAAAGTATGTTATAATTAGATACGTGTTTAAATCTTGTTTTTTATATTGTTTTTTTGTTAACGGTTTTAAAATTTATAAAAAGGAGGAAAAATGAATAAAATAAATACTAAAGTTTTTGCTTTAGGTGGTTTAGGTGAAGTAGGAAAAAATATGTACTGTGTCGAATGTAATGAGGAGATTATTATTATCGATGCGGGAGTTATGTTTCCTGATGCCGATCTTTTAGGAATCGATTATGTTATTCCAGATTTTACATATTTGAAAGAAAATGAGAAGAAAATTAAATATTTATTAATTACCCATGGTCATGAAGACCATATTGGCGGTATTCCTTTTCTTTTAAATGGAATAAATATTCCTAAAATATATGCTCCACAACAAGCAAAAGAATTAATAGAAAAGAAATTAGAAGAAAGAAATATTGGTTACAAGAATTTATATACTTATACTGAAAAAACTAATCTTAAAACAAAGTATTTTAATATTGAATTTTTTAGAACAACACACTCTATACCTGATTCACATGGTATTAGTATTACAACTCCTAACGGGGTTATCGTTATGACTGGTGACTTTAAGTTTGACTTTACCCCAGTTGGACCGATGGCTAATTTAGGTAAGATGGCTGAAATTGGTAAACGCGGAGTTAAGCTTTTAATGAGTGACTCTACTAATGCATTATCTGAAGGTATATCATTATCTGAGAGTGTTGTCGATGGAAATTTGGAAGAAATATTTAGTAATAATAAAGATAGTCGTATTATTTTAGCAACTTTTGCATCAAATATTTATAGACTTAAACACATAATTGAAACTTGTAAAAACAATAAAAGAAAAGTTGCACTATTTGGTAGGAGTATGGATACATCCATAGATATAGCTATTAAATGTGGATATATTAAAGATAAGAGTATAATTGTATCCGCAGAAGAAGCAAATATGTTACCTGCCAATAAAGTATGTTTATTATGTACTGGTAGTCAGGGTGAACCATTAGCTGCTTTATCAAGAATAGCTGCTGGATCACATAAGCAGATTAAGTTATTACCTAATGATGTGGTTATTTTCTCATCATCACCAATACCTGGTAATGCTTCTTCAGTATCAAATACAATTAATAAATTATATTTGAAAGGTGTCAAAGTATATACTCACGGAACAGATGCTTCAATCCACTCTTCTGGACATGCTAATCAAGAGGAATTAAAGTTGATGATTAGATTATTTAAGCCAGAATATTTTGCACCATATCATGGAGAATATCGTATGCTTAAAATGCACGCTGATATTGCTACATTATGTGGTATTCCAAAACAAAATACTTTTATATTAAACAATGGTGATGTTTTAAATATAAGTAAAGATGGAATTAAGAAGAAAGGAACTGTTCAAGCAGGAGATGTATATGTCGATGGTGCTAGAATTGGAGATGTATCCAATATCATCATTAAAGATCGTATACTTATGAGTAATAATGGTATTTTAGCAATAATTATCAATGTTGATTCAAAAAATAGAAAATTATTAAATATGCCATTAGTAACTACCAGAGGATATATTTTAGTTAATGAATCACATGAATTAATTAAGGAAATTGAGGAATACTCTAAAGAAGTGGTTACTAAAAAGTTAAAAGATAAAAAGGCAACTTTTGCCGATATTAAAAATGAATTAATATCTAAGCTTATGCCAATGTTATCTTCTAACACTGGAAGAGTACCAATAATTATTCCAGTAATTATGGATGTTAAAGAAAATAGATAAAGAGTTATTGAATTACTTCAATAACTTTTTTAATTTAAATCATTATATTTGATAATATAGATATTTTTATCTTTATAGAAAGCATAAAATACATCTTTTATAGCTATTTGTTTTTTAGCTAATAATTCTTTTAGATAAGTATCTTTTTTACCAATATCATTTAAAATGCGATATTGAATCTTACCATCTAAAATAATAGGCATCGGTATCGGAGAAAGTTCTCTTTTTTTGTTGTAAGGGAAAACAGATAATGTTCCGTTGTTTTCTAGAATAGCATATTCAATATCTTCAATGTTTCTCTCCCCTTTTTCTCTTAATTGCGTTAATAGATCATCTAGATTATATTTTTGTTTAATCATTTCATGGTAATTTATTTTTCCTTTTTTGATAATAAACGTCGGTTTTCCATCCAACAATAATCTAATTTTATCATTTTTAAGACTGCTATATGATAAGATAATTTCTAAAATAACAAGAACTATAATGGGAATAACTGATAAGAGAATACTTTGATTTATATCTTCTACGGAAATAGCAACCATTTCAGCAATTAGGATAGAAACAATCAAATCGACAATACCTAACTGTCCTACTTCTCTTTTACCCATTATACGGTATATTAAGATAATAAAAAAATAAAAGAAAGTTATTCTTAAAACTATTTTTAGATATATCATAATATCACCTATTGTTA
>CAMZBG010000003.1 GCA_947304495.1 uncultured Clostridia bacterium
TTTCTTTCTATTTTTGTCATACTCCAACTTATAATAAAATTATATCATTTTACTAATTTTTTTTCAAGTAAAAAAGACTATTTTTTTACATAAAAAAAGACTAATTTAATAGTCTGTTTTTATTGTTCTATTTCTTCCTCTATTTCTTCATATATAGCTAATAAAATTATATCTTTATCGATATTCATAGTAAGATCAAATTCTTTATTATCATATGCCCAATATTTAAATGTATATCCTTCTTTTACTGGTATCGGTAACTCTGTTAATTTTTCACCAGCTACAAGCATTTTTGAGGCTATTTCGTTACCTCCATCCGTATCAAAAGATACTTTATAATAAATATTTGGTGTATAATTAGCAACAATTGTCGTATCTTCATATAATTTTGTATTAAAATTATAGACATTATTTCCAATCAACCAACCAGTAAAAGTATAACCAAATTTAGAAGGATTTTTAGGCTTTTTTGGAATAGTCCCTTTTTCAATTTCAGTTTCAATAGTACTACCAGTACCACCATTTAAATCATAATGAATAACTATTCTATTTTTTTCATATTTAGCGGTTAAAACAATATCTTTAGTAATTGGCTTATCAAAATCATACAGAGTATCTCCATCATACCATCCTAAAAATTTATGTTTTTCTTTTTTGGGTTCTTCCTTTGGTATCGTAGCTTTTTCTCCATCTTTAATTGTTAGTTTCTTCGTATAATCTCCAAAGTTAAAGACAACTGTATGATTATTTGGTAAATCTGGTTCTTCTGTCCATACAATATCTAACGTTATATTACTATTAATTGGTTTACTAATATCGTATTCCAATCCATCCTTTAAAAAGTTTAAGAATAAATAACCATCTTTTTGTGGCAAAGTAATATCACTAATATTTTCACCTTTTTTAACAGTAACACTAGTTAATTCTTTTCCTTCATCTACGATTGTTACTATATAAGTTTTCGTCTTACAACCAGTCATAAATATCATTAACAACCCCAATATTAATACTTTCTTCTTCACAACTACCTACTCCTCATTATTTAGTTTATTAATTCTACTTACTATCAATTGATAATTATCTAATCTTTTTTCTACTTGACCATATACATCGATAATATCATGAATTTCTAATTCACGATTTTCTTTATAAACTTTAGGAAATAATGTCAAATCTATCTCTTTATATTCATCACTTGCCCTAATAAATGCCATAACATCGTTATTTTTAGTAATTACTTCTTTTATTGAAATAATCTCTAAAACTAATGAAATATACCTATTATTATTTTCTTCTAACATAAGTGTATTTAATGAATTATACTTTTTATATTTACTAACTGGATGAGTTGATAAATAAAATCCAAATAAATCAAATTCTTGCTTAATCAACTCTTCTTTTGTATATTCAAGGGCACTATCTATCAATGGTTCATCTATTTGAATTAAAGTATTATCTTTAGTCAATTCAACATAGTTAAAAATACTATCTAAATTTAGCATAAGTGTCTTTTTATTATATCCAAAACTATTAAAACATCCAGCTAAAACAAGTGATTCAATTGCTTTACGATTAACTTGTTTTCCATATGTTCTTTTAACAAAATCAATAAAATCCTTAAATTTTCCATTTTTTCTTTCACTAATAATTACATTTGAAATACTACTACCTACATTTCTAATAATTGCTAATGGACATATAATATTATTTTCATAAATAAGATAATTATTCTCTGATAAATTAATATCTGGAGGTAATACTTTAATATTTTTACTTCTTAATTTAGAAATATAAATATTAGTTTTTCCTTCATTATTAATAACATTATTAAGCAAAGATAACATAAAATAACGATAAAAATGTGTCTTTAAAAAAGCCATTTTATATGCAATCATTGAATAAGCTACTGCATGTGATTTATTAAATCCATAATTAGCAAATTTTAAAATTAAATTATATACTTTTTCACTTATTTCTTTACTATATCCATTAGCTATACTTCCACCAATAAATTTTTCTTTTTCTTTTAAAAGGACACTCTCATTCTTTTTCGACATAGCTCTTCTTAAAATATCAGCTTCTCCCAAAGTATAACCAGCCATTTTTCTTGCTATTTGCATAACTTGTTCTTGATAAATAATAATGCCATAAGTTTCTTTTAATATTTCTTCTAAAGATGGATCTATATAATCTATTTCTTTAGGATTATCTCTTCTTTTTAAATATTCTGGAATACTTTCCATTGGCCCTGGCCTATACAAAGACGTTGCCGCCACAATGTCAGAAAAACTATTAGCTTTTAATTGCTTTAAAAATTTAATCATTCCTGGAGCTTCAAATTGAAATATTCCTTCAGTATCTCCTTCACTAAATAATTCAATTGTCTTTTTATCATCCATCGGAATATTAGCAAAAGTAATATTTAAATTCGTATCCTTACGAATATTATTAATAACTTCATCGATTAAAGTTAAATTAGATATTCCTAAAAAGTCCATTTTTAATAATCCTAATGGTTCTAAATAATCTTTTGAATAAGCTGATACATACATTCCTAATTGATTTCTATATAATGGTATTGTTTCATCAATATCATATTTACTCATAACAACTCCAGCTGCATGTACCGATACATGACGAGGTAACCCCTCTAAATGTAAAGCTATATTATATAATTTCTTTAAATCAGGATTGTTGTTGACAAGCTTACTAAAATTCTTACTTTCACTATAAGAAGTCTTTAAATCTTTATAGCATAATTTAGCAACACTATCTATTAATGATGGTTTAATATCTAATACTCTACCAACATCACGAATAACCTGCTTAGCTCCCAAAGTATTAAAAGTAATTATTCCTACAACTTTCTTTTCACCATATTTTTTAATTACATAATCGATAACATCTTGTCTCTTTAAAGCATCAAAATCAATATCGATATCCGGCATAGTTACTCTTTCAGGATTTAAAAATCTTTCAAATAATAAATTATATTTTATCGGATCTATATCGGTTAT
The DNA here is from genome assembly GCA_947304495.1 of uncultured Clostridia bacterium. The sequence continues at coordinate 3,018 of CAMZBG010000003.1, forward strand.
TCCTAATGTATAACTAACTAATGATCCAGCCGCTGATCCTCTACCAGGGCCAACTAAAATATTGTTCTTTTTAGCATATAAAACATAATCATAGACAATCAAAAAATAATCATTAAATCCCATCTCATCGATTACTGCTAATTCCATTTTAAGCCTATCTTCATATTCTTTAGGTATCTTACCATCAAGTCTTTTATTAAGCCCCTTATGAGATAATTCTGATAAGTGTTTTTTACTATCAATATTTATATCATATACTGGTAATAATCCTTCTGTATATTCTAATTTAACACGACAATTATCAGTAATATATTGATTGTTCTTAATTGCTTCTTCATCACAAAAAGATAACATCTCTTCTTGTGTTAATAAATGCTTTCCTATATGTCTATTTAATTCATACTCCCCAATTATTTTACCTTCCCTAATCATTTTCGCATAATCTAAATAAACATAATCATTTTTATATAAATAACTAACATCATTGATAAATACATATCTATCTTTAATTTTATCTTTTTCTTCTAAAGAACTATATCCAATAAATCTATCTACATAAATATTATATATTTCTTCATTATAAAAAGAAAAAGGCATAACTAAAATAAGATTATCTTTATATGTTTCTAAATCCTTAATTGATAATTCTTCATCAGAAACAATCGTTGATAATTTTATAATATTCTTATACCCTAAATTATTTTTAGCATACAAAAGAATAACACTATTACCAATCGCTAATTCAATTCCAATAATTGGTACAATTTCATTCTTTATACATTCTTGGTAAAATTCCATTACCCCAAACATATTATTATAATCGGTAATAGCTAAATGGGTATATCCATATTCTTTAGCTAAAGATACTAATTTCTTAATATCATTTAAACTATTTAAAATAGAATAACTAGTTTTTACTTCAAGTGCTGTTATCTTCATAGATATACCTTCTTCCCGTATTAAATTAGAATCTCCATAAGAAATACATAACGACAAAAGCTGCCAAAGCAATAACTATTGCCAATATTGCTACACTAGAAAATCCACTACTTTTAACCCCAATGTCAGCTCCAAGAATACTTCCTTTAAATTTCTTAGCTAGATAACTTTCCTTCTTTTCTTTGTGATTAGCTAATTGATAATTCTTACCTAAATTAACTTGATAATTATCATCTGAACTAGCTACAACCGTTTCCATATTCCCGTCATCATTCTTAAAACTTTTACTTAAATTATTCATATCTATCCTCACTTTCTTAAATTGACACTAATCATAGTTATATCATCAGTTAACTGTTTAATTCTTTCAATAATTCTTCTAGCCTTCACCAAATCAACTTCCTTACTAGTAGTCGATAAATGTTCCTCTAATTCACTAATATTTAAATTAGAAGTAAAGAATGTTGGTAAATATTCTTCCATTCGGTACTGAAGTATTGTTCCTAACACTTCATCTCTACTCCATTCAGTAACTGATTCTGCTCCAATATCATCTAAAAGTAATACCGGCATCTTTTTTATTATATTAAATTTATTTTTATATTCTTCACTATCATTAAATGATTCTTTTAAATTTCTAAGAAATTCTGGATAATAAATAATAGCTACCCTCTCACCTTTTTTAGCAAGTTCATTTAGCATTGCTGATAACAAATATGTCTTTCCACAACCAAAATTACCATTTAAGTATAACCCTTTTAATTTCTTATTCTTTTCATAATTAGTAAGAAAATCCTTTATCCATTTAATTACTGGATATCTTTTCTTATCTTTAGTATCGATATCTTTCATACTGGCATTTTTAATATCCGCTGGAACATCAAAATAATATGCATTATCTAAATACTTATTCTTTTCATCTAATGTTTTTTTATACTTACACGGAATATAAGCAAAAGCTAAATCATCCATATTAACTTCAGGATAATAAACATATCCTTCTACTTCATTCTTACATTCCATAATATTCTTACAATTCTTACAATGTTCTAATTCCTGACAAGCAATCTCTAATTTAGTCGTATATTTCATCAAAGTACTAGTTGGTAACTTAGTACTATTAGCAAGTTTTCTAAAAGTCATATTATCATCATATTGTTTCTGATAATCTCGTTCTAACTTATAATCAGATTTTCCATACTTACCTTTAATCGTATCCTTGACACTTTCCATATTATCTATACTCCTTTAGCATCTCTTCCATTGCCTGAATTTCATCTCCAGATGCTTCATCAGCTTCAATATTACTATTATTTAGCCAAGAAGGAACAGTTTTTTCCGTCGCCATTCTTTTAGTTGTCTTAACGGTCTTACTAGAATTATAAGCTTTTTTAGCTACATCCATAGCTTCTTCTACTGTTTCTATTTTCTTTCTAGACCATTGTCCAGCAATCGTTTCAACCAAACTATATTTTAATTTATTATCATTTGTCTTTAAAACATAATCGATTAAAACATTGACTACTCCTGGCTGTAATTTATAATCAATAAGTAAATTTTCAATTAAAGTAATATCTCTTTTAACTGGCTCAGCTCCATTATGTTTACTCTTTAAAAAATCATATGGACTAGTCGTCTCAAACGTATATATCATCTTAGCCAAATTAGAATTATCACCAATTGGCTTTCTTAAATATTTAGGTTGTGTATGATCAATTACCGTTGGTAACACTCCAGAATGATCAAATTGATAATGATTACGACACACTTTTCTAAGTTCATCACGATCGATAGTTCCCTTTTCATTGATACATGATTTTATAATATTTTGCATCTTAGTCGCATCAATATCATACAAGTATGCTAAAGCAATAATTAATTCTTGCATATCTTTAGTAAATATTCTTTTATTAATATTATTTGGCATCGTTTCAATCAAGAAATTCATATCGAATGGCGAATCAATATTTAGTTTTAATTTATTATATTTTCTAATATTATCGCGATACATATCAAAAGAAGTATAAGGAACAGATTCGAATACATCACTAAATTTATGAGTAATTTCAGTATATCCCTCTTTATTTATCTTAGGAACACTAAAATAATTAACTAACCTATCATATTCCTTTTTCCCAACATTATTATATAAAACTATATTAAATATTGGATGAGTAAAAAACTCATGAGCTGATACAGGGCTATACAATTCATAAATATATTTAGCTGTTGTTTCCTTTTTGTAGTATGTCTTAAGTAGCCCAATTCCTTCAAGTAAATTTCTCGCACTAGCTAATTCATTATTAGAAACATGCAAATTAGATAATAGATGTGAATGATCTAACTCTTCACTTTGAATCTCTTGTCTATCTAAATCATCTAATAAAATGCTATATAACATAATCGCTACAGAACCTACAATTGGTAAATATAGCATATTTAATACTTTCTTATCTTGAGTAGTGATAATACTTTTATTAACAACAACATAATTGTCAGCCGGTAAAATAGATACAACCATGATTATCACCCTACATAAATTATATAATATTTTTTTAAATCTGACAAGAATTAAAAAGCATTTATTTTGTTACAATAAATGCTGTTGCAATCGGTCTTGTTTGGTTTACTCCAAACCAATCGATTGGTTTATTAATTATTTCATTGTTAATTACTAAAACACTAGAATTGCCACCATCTAAATTAGCGGCATTATAAGCTCCGTATTTTACCATTATATCAGTTAAATCTTTCATATCAGAACCCATTGAATCGATTCTTCTTCCATCTACGACTAAGAATAAGACAATTCCATCTTTTCTTTGTCCAATTACCGTTCTTGGATGAATTCCATATCCCCCATTTCCCTTAACAAAAGAAGGATTCCCATTTACAACCAAAAATGGTCCAAATTCAACGGCATCTCTAACCCCAGCTGCCAAGGCCTCACTAGCAGATACATTGGCTAAATATAACTTATTATCGTTAGTAAAGCCAATAACTCCACCGCCCTTATCACGATTGCGACTCGATTGAATAATTTTGCCATCTTCGATAATAATTCCCCTAGCTTCTCCCCCATTACTTTCACCATTAATATCGACGAATCCACCGCCATTAATAGCGACAATGGCGTTGTTTTCTTTAGCCATATCAACTAAATATTGGCCCATTGAACCTAGATATTTTGTATGAACTACGCTTATTTTAGAAGGATCATAAATAACTGCCATATAAGCATCAAAATTATATCCAGTTACTTTAAAATATTTATAAATAGCTCCTGGTTCATGTTCTAATACTTGTTTATCATATTCATCCTTATAATTAGTAGCCACACTCATATTATCATATATCTCAATTAAATCAGTATCTACTTCTTCATCAGATACGATCATTTCATTCTTAGCTAATACTTTTTCAATTGTCTCATCACTATAAAACCATTTAGCTAAATATTGATGATTCATCGTTGTCATTGCTGTCGTTATCCAAAAATCTCTAAAGCCATGCCAAGGACCATATAATAAGAATAATCCCGTACATAATCCCAATGAAAAAAGAATGATTATGATATTTCTAAATGTATGTTTATTGTTGCTCGTCTTGATTTTCTTCATCTTCTTCTCTTCCTTCATAATTTCCATCTTTATTGTAATCTATATATTCATCGTGAATCATTTCAAATAACGATACTTTTTCATTCTTATATTCATTATATTTTTTAACTGTACTATTATAATTATTCAAATCACTTACATATAAATTAACTACTTTTTCATATACTTCTTTATAACTCTTACATATCTTATTTACATTACTATTCTTATATAATCTATTACATTTTAAATTAATATTAGTAATAGATAAATCTATTCTTTGCATATTCTTATTATACTCAGTTAATAAATCGACAAACTCATCATGCTTATCTTGATAATCTTCTAAAAATAAATCTCCTAACATACCAGTATATTTAGTTCTAATCTCATTATATTCTTTAATATTTTCAGTTAGTAATGCATAAGAAGATTCAATAACTTTCGTATCATTCTTATTTTCCTTACTTGTCCTAATTGCACTGATAATAATAATACTTATAAGTGTCAAAATAACTATAACTATAATCCCTATTATTAATTCTTTTTTTCTTTTCATACTACACTTCCTTACTACACTATCATTAATTATAACACAGATTGTTTTATATTAAAATACCCTTTTTTAAATATTATAAAAAAGATACTAGTTTCCTAGTATCTACATCACATCTTCCATATCTTCTAATATTTTTGTCTTTGTTCTATTCATTTCTCTTACTATTTTTCTCATGTTTCCATTTCTTATTTGCTGATACATAATTACACTACCCATACCAATTCCTAGCATCAATAAATCTCTTTTCATATAATCATCTCCGATTATATTATCACCAAATCTATATTATTTATACTTATTAATTAATAATTCCTTTAAACTAGTCTTTCGCATATCGATATAATCATTCTTAACACCATATAAGAAAGCAGCTGAATCACCAACTAAAATAAGTGATTTCTTAGCTCTAGTAACTGCCGTATATATTAATTTATTATATAACATTCTTTTAAAACTAGGAGATAGTGGCATAATAACCATCTTAAATTCTCCACCTTGTGCCTTATGAACACTAATCGCATATCCATGTGTAATATTGATAAAATCTTTAGGATTATAAGTAACTCTCGTTCCATCAAAATTAATAATAATCTCACTCTTTTTTGTTTTATTACCTATATTAATTGCCTCAATATATCCAATATCACCATTTGATATTCCATTATCTCCGTCATTTACTAACTGTAATATCTTATCTCCTTCTCGATAAGTAATATCACCAGAACTTATTTCATTCTTTTTAGTACTTTTTGGATTAAATATTTCTTGTAACATCCTATTTAAAACATCGATTCCATTAGCCGTTTTATATAATGGAGCTAATACTTGAATATCACTTTCGGTATATCCTTTAGCTAAAGCTTTAATAATAATATCTTTAATAATACCTGTTATCTCATCATTTCGACATGTAATAAAATTATAGTCATCATACTTAGCTAAAAAATTCTCTGATATCTGTTTTTCCTTAATCTCATTAGCTAAAGTAATAATATAACTATCTTCAGTTTGTCGATATAACTCACGTAAATAAACAACATCTAAAACATCTGAATCGATTAAATCCTTTAATACCTGTCCTTGAGAAACACTAGGTAATTGATAATAATCACCAACAAAAATATATTTTGCTCCTAAAGTAGTTCCTTTTAACAAACTAGCTAAAAGAATCGTATCGATCATACTTGCTTCATCTACGATTATATATTCTTCTTTATTAGGATTAAACTCATCTACTTGAAAAGAATTCTTTTCCTTATCCCATTTTAAATATTTATGAATCGTATAAGCTGATATCTCAGTCGTATCCATAAGTTTACGTGCCGCTCTTCCTGTCGGGGCCAATAAAGCAATTTTTTCTGCCTTAATATTTAAAATATCCGTAAGCATTCTGACAATACATTTAATAATTGTCGTTTTTCCTGTTCCCGGTCCTCCTGTAATAATTGTCAAATTGTTGTTTATTGAAGTAGATATAGCTTTTCTTTGTGATTCATCATAAGTAATTCCCATTACTAATTCTAAAGCATTAATTTTCTGTTCTAACTTAGGTAATTTTCTTTTCTCCATATTATTTAAATTAGTTAACCTATTAGCTATATAATGTTCTGCTTCATAATATTCCATCAAATAATATTTATCTTTCTCTATTTTTATTTTCTTAAGTTTAGATAACTTTAATAATATATATTCAAATTCCTCTCTACTAATCGTATCAATATATTTTATTATTGCTTCATATATCTCATCAAAATATGAATATGTATCGCCATTATTAAATGTAATCGCCTTTATAAGATAAATTGTTAATGCTAATATTCTTCTTTCATCATCTACTTTATATCCGTAATTTCTAGCTATCTTATCTATCTCTAAAAAAGGAATATCACTATCATCTAAAATATCATAAATATTATTATCGATCACTTTCATTACATCATTATTATATTTTTTTAATATCATAATTGCATTCTTAGTACTAAAACCTAATTTAGTTAATTCCATTACAATGTTGCTAGTAGTCTCATAATCAGCTAATACTGAATTAATTTTAGCTATCTTTTTTTCCGATAATCTAGGTATTCCATCTAATGCATGTGGATCAGATATAATAATATTTATCGCATCCTTACCTAATTTCTTAACAATCTTTTCTGCTGTTTTCTCTCCAATTGGAAAAAGAGAAGAAGCCAAAAATTCAACTACCTCCTCTTCCTCTGTCGGTAAAACTAATTCATAAGTTGATACTTGAAACTGTAACCCATATTTCGTATGACTAACAAATTCACCATCCATCTTATAAGTCATTTTATATTTAAGTTCACTAAATAAACCTGTAAAAGTTATAACTTTATTGACCATTTCTTCTAAAGATGATTCTTTAACTCTAAGTAATCCCACGATATATCCATTACTAGGATTACTAAAAATATCACTAATATAAGTTCCTTTTATATATGCCATACGTTTCACCTATTAAATAATAACAAATATTTGTGTTAATGTAAAGCCCTATTTAGTTTTCTTGGACTAATAATACTTCCATATTGTTTCATTAAAATAGCTAATTTTTCTTTATTTTTATCGCATACTTTTTGATTTTTAATTAATCTCTTAATTAAATTAATAACACTGATAATAAGCATTTCTTGATTTATTTCTAATACTAATAAATATACGAATAAATTAGCAAGTAAAGTTACTATTAACTCAATCTTTGTATTTAATGGTAACTTATCTTTATAATCATCTAAATCCTGATTAAATTCTACTATTTCATAATATTTCTTAGGATATTCTCTAGCTCCTAAAGAAAGACTACTAGCAGGAACTTTTTCCGTTTCAACCATTGGTGTTATATTAGCTAATATCTTATTTAATGAATATAGATTATCAAATATATCTTCTAATCTCGTATCTTCATGATTAGCTAACATAAAATGAACAGCATCACTATTAAGTACATCCTCTATTCTTTTATCATCTATTTGATATGTATTTACTATTCTAATACTATATTTATCACTAGTCGTATATGGATTATACTCCCTAACATAAATCGTATTTTCTGGATATATTACCTCATCATAATATCCTGTACTAGAAATAATATTGTGCCTACTATTAGCAAATTCACTAATAGCTAGATTAGCATTTTTCTTAGGAATTGGATTGAAAGGAATTACTTTATTTGGATATTCCATTAAAGTAGCTTCATCAATCAATAAAATACTTTCCTTTACTGTTCTATAAGTTCTAATTTTTTCACTCTTTGAAGCATTAACTAACGCTCCTAATGGTATTGAAATAAACGTTCCTAATATTGTCATATAAGTAGCTAATTTAATTGCTAACTGATTACTATTAATAGTCTCACGTTTTAATTTTCTTTCTAACTTATTTAATTTTAAAAGTATTTCATCAGAATTATCTGGCTTATCATCACCAGCTAACTCTTTAAATCTTTTAACAAATTCTTCTTTATATTCCATAATACCCCTCCAAACAAGTACCGAATATAATACCACAATTATCAAATTAATGCAAATTACGATTGTAAAAGCATATACAATATGCTAAAATTATACTAGGAGTTGATCTTATGAAAAAAATAACACCATTAATAATCTTTTTATTATTACTTTTAGGAATGGCAGCTTTTCCATATATTCCTATCTATTTATTTAATATTAAATTAGATAACCTATCACAAAACATGAAAGTATTATTTAATTTTGCTTGTGATATTGCCTTTATGTTTATTATATTCTTAATATATCGTAAAGAAATAATTAAAAATTTTAAAGAATACATAAAACATATTGGAGTTAACTTTGAAACATCATTTAAGTATTACTTTATTGGCTTAATTATAATGATAATCAGTAATGTAATTATTTCTCTTTGCTTTAGTGAAGCTAATGCTAATAACGAAGATACTATTCGTAGTCTAATTAACTTATATCCTGTATATATGATCTTTTCAGTATCTATCTATGCTCCATTTATTGAAGAAATGATTTTTAGAAAAAGCATTAAAGATATCTTCACTACTATTAGTAATCATAAAATAGTAAAATATCTATATATTATCTTTAGTGGTTTAATATTTGCTTCCCTTCATGTTGTTGGTATGGCTACTGGATATTTAGATTATTTATTTATTATTCCTTATTTATCTTTAGGTTGCTCATTTGCAGCTCTATATTATAAAACTGATAATATTTTCTCTACTATAACCATGCATTCATTACATAATACTGTAGCCGTTATCTTATACTTTGCTATGGGAGTGGTATAATGAAAACAATCTTTAAATGGCTAACTGAAATATTTATCATCTTATTATTAATAATTGTCTATGCTAGATATGTTGGAACTATGGGTCTTGTTACTAAAGAATATACACTTAAAGAAGATGCTTTAGCTTCATCGTTCGATGGCATTAAAATAGTTCATTTTTCAGATCTTCACTATAATCGTGCTATCGATATTAATAAAGTTAAAAGCCTCATTGAAGAAATAAATCTAATCAAACCTGATATTGTTGTCTTTACCGGTGATTTAATCGATAAAGATGTTACCTTAACTAGTAAAGATTTTGATGATTTAACTAATCTTCTTAAAGATATTAAAACTAAATATGGTAAATATTCTATTTTAGGAGAAGATGATTATGAACATTATCAAGATGAAGTAATAGATGTTTATCGTGATAGTAATTTTAAATATTTAGATAATAGTTATGATATTATCTATAGCACTAAACAAGAAAAAATATTTATTGGTGGTATTAATAATACAACCCATCATAAAGATGATATTGATAAAACAATGGAGTATTTTAATAACAATGAAGAAAACATCTATAAAATTATTTTAGTTCATGAACCTGATATTAGTGATAATATCGTTAGTGACTATTCTGTGAATCTAATCTTAGCTGGTCACTCTCATAATGGTCAAGTAAGATTACCAATAATCGGACCACTAAATAAAAAAGAAGGCGCTAAAAAATATTACGACAACTATTATAAAATAGCTGAAACTAAACTATATATATCATCTGGTGTTGGTGTTAGTGATGTTAATTTCAGGTTGTGGAACAGACCCTCAATTAATTTCTATCGCATAAATAAAGAAGCTAATAAATAGCTTCTTTTATTCTACTGTAACTGATTTAGCTAAATTCTTTGGCTTATCAATATCGCAACCATTTAACTTAGCTGTATAATAAGCTACTAACTGTAGTGGTACAATACTTACAAGTGGCTGTAATAGATTATTTACATCTTTGATAATAATTGTTTCATCATAAAAATTACTTTCTTTAAACAATTTATCTGTCGTCATATAAACAACATAAGCTCCTCTTGATTTAACTTCTTCGATGTTACTAATTGTCTTAGCTGCAATACCACTATCAGTTACAATTCCTAAAACAGGAACTCCATCATCTATCAGTGAAATTGTTCCATGCTTCAATTCTCCAGCTGGATATGCTTCACTATGTAGATATGATATTTCTTTAATTTTTAATGAGCCTTCTAACGAAAGAGCATAATCGATACCTCTACCAATATAGAACATATCATTATGTTGATAAAGCTTTTTAGCTATATTTAAATATTTCTTTTTATTATTAAATATATTATCGATAACTATTGGTAATTTATGTAAATCAGTTAAATAATTTACTATATCAGCTTGGTTTTTATCCTTAGCTAAAGTATAAGCCATCATTGATAAAACTAATACTTGATTAAAATATGCTTTAGTCGTAGCTACTGCTATTTCTGGACCTGCTAATGTATAAATAACATGTTTACTAATCCTAGCAATTGAACTCTCTCTAACATTGACAATCCCTAAAGTATCTATTTTTTTGTTGTTAGCTATTTTAACTGCTTCTAACGTATCAGCTGTTTCTCCTGATTGAGAAATAGCTATTAATAATGTCTTTTTATCTAAAAATATTGGTGAATATCTAAATTCACTAGCAATAATAACATCTACTGGAATACCTACATATTTCTCTATCAAATTCTTTCCAACATGCCCTGCATAGATTGCACTCCCACAACCAACGATTGTAATTCTTTTATATTTCTTCATAAAACTAAAATTAGGTATTTCCGTATATTTTCTTAAAATATTAGCTTCCTCAGCTATCTCTTTTAGCATATAATGATCATATCCATGCTTACTAGCTAAATTCTTATCACCATCATAAGTATTTATTTTAGGTTCTATTTCTTCACCATTTTTATTATATACATTAATCTTATCTTTAGTTATTTTTGCATATGCATCATCTTCTAAAGAAATATATCTATTCGTATATTCAAGTATTGCTGGTACATCTGAAGCAATATAATTTTCCTCTTTTCCAAGTCCTATTATTAATGGACTATTTTTCTTTATTAAATATAAAGTATCTATTTCCTTAATACATATAATAGCTATAGCATAAGATCCTTCTACTCTATCTTTAAATAATTTAATAGCCTCTAACATATTACTTGTTTTATGATAATAATCATATAATAAAACGGCCGCTACTTCAGTATCAGTTTCACTTTTAAACTTATATCCTAAATTAATTAATTCTGCTTTTATTTCCAAATAGTTTTCAATAATACCATTATGAACAATTGTAATATCTTTACAATTATGTGGATGGGCATTAATCTTATTAGGAATACCATGTGTTGCCCATCTAGTATGTCCAATACCAATACTTGCTTCAGTATTCATATCTATCTCTTTCTTTAAATTAGCTAATTTACCTGATTCCTTTTTAATTACTAGCTCATTATTATGAATATAGGCAATTCCTGAAGAATCATATCCTCGATATTCTAAACTTTCTAATCCCTTATATAGAATATTGATTGTTTTCTTCTTATTGCCAACATATCCCATTATTCCACACATAAAATTCTCCTTGATATATTATATGCGTAGTATATCTTTTGTTATAATTTTGATTTTATTTTTTTTAATATACCTTACGAAAGCATCTTCCGTGATAGCACCCGCCGAATTTTCGATAACTATCAACCTCGTCACCAATTTAATGGTCTGGCGCTCGTTATTATCATTAACCTCCTCTTTATAATAACTATCTTCATTATATCAAAATAATCAAAATTTGTCACATAAATAAAAAAACTCACAAGTGAGTTTATTTACTTTCTTTTTTAGCAGTTGTCTTCTTAGCTGGTGTGCTCTTCTTTGCAGGAGCCTTTTTAACTGTTTCTTTCTTAGCTGCTGCTTTTGGAGCTGCTGCTTTCTTGGCAGGTGCTTTCTTTGTAGTTTCTTTCTTTTCAGTTTCCTTCTTTTCAGTTACTACTTTTTCTTCTTTTTTAGCTGCTAACTTAACTTCTTTTGGAGTATAAGCTTTACCATTTAAAGCATCTTTAGCTATAGCTACTAAATCTTTAAATGCACTTGCATTATCGATAGCTAATTCAGATAACATTTTTCTGTTAACTGTAACTCCAGCTTTATTTAAACCATTGATAAATTTAGAATAACTAATTTCATTTTCACGACATGCTGCATTAATTCTAGCAATCCATAGTTTTCTAAAGTTTCTCTTATTTTGTCTTCTATCTCTAAATGCATATTGTCCTGCATGCATAACTTGTTCATGTGCAGTCTTATATAATCTATGCTTACTTCCAAAATATCCTTTAGCTTCTTTTAATACTTTTTTTCTTCTTGCACGTGCTATTGTGCCGCCTTTTACTCTTGCCATAATTATCCTCCTATATTAAATCTTTAATTCTCTTATAATCTGATTTATCTAAACCATTCTTATTTCTTTTTTGTCTGTTTGTTTTTGCAGAACGTTTTCCAGTATTGTGTAATACTCCTTGATGGCTCATAGCTATACTGCCACTTTTTCTTACCTTAAATACTTTCTTCATTCCTTTGTGTGTTTTCATCTTATTTTTCTTTACTTTTGTCATATCTTATTCTCCTTTATTTTTTAGGTGTTAGTTGCATATACATTGATCTACCCTCTAATTTAGGTTCAATTTCAATTTCAGCAACATCAGAAAGTTCATTACTGAATCTAATAAGTACATCTTTTGCAAGCTCTGGATGAGATATTTGACGTCCTTTAAATCTAATACTAGCCTTTACTTTAGCACCTTTTTCTAAATTCTTTCTTGCATTCTTAACACGAGTATCAAAATCGTGAATATCAATCGTAATTGATAATCTAAATTCCTTTACATCGACGATTGCTTCTCTTTGTTTCTTTAGAGCTTCTTTAGCTTTCTTTTTCTTTTCATAACGGAATTTATTATAATCCATTATCTTACATACTGGTGGATTAGCAGACTCATTCATAAGTACTAAGTCAAATCCTGCATATTTTGCTAAAGTTAAAGCATCTTGCTTAGATTTAATACCAAGACCTTCCCCATTTGGTCCAATAACCATCATTTCCTTTGCTCTTATTTGTTCATTAATTAGATTTTCTCTTTCCTTTGTTATAAATAACACCTCCACATAAAAATGAATACAGAAACCATCCGTATTCATCTAATTCACCTATAATATATTTTAATAATAATCTTAAGGCTATTTACCCATTAGTTAAGTCTAATCAGGTGAGATAAATACATCTACTTTCCGTTTCTCGTTAAAGATTATATTATATTATTCACTAAAAGTCAAGCACAAATTGCATTATTTTGGCATATTTTATACTAGGTGATAATATGTTAAATAATTTCTTTAATTGTTTTAGATTCTTTGCTGGTCTTAAACTTCTATCTCTGCTTGGTTCCTTAATACTAGTTATCGTTATCTTTTATCACTTAATAATATCACTAATCTTACCATGTTTCATCAACGTATTAGTTCTATTAATAGAATTTTCTTTATTTATCTTTCTTATCTTCTACACGATATTCTTTCCTTAAATCATCTGTTTTATAAACATAATCAATTATTCTTCTAACTTCTAATACCGTCTTATATTCACTATTTTCTCTTTTTATCATTGGTACAATCGATATCATCGTCAAAAATAAAAGCATCTCTTCAGGTAATAGTGGATATTTATTCAAATATATCTTTAATAGATTAGTAAAATCAAAATCTAAATAATTATTTTGATATAAATTAACCAAATCGTATATTGGCATATCGATACTTGTCTTTTCCCAACTAATTAAATATGGTTTATCATCTTTTAAATAGTGATCTAAAGATAAATTATTATGTAATATAACCACTCTTACTTTTCTTTTGTCGTCGATTTTCTTATACCATCTATCTATCCCATCTTTAGCATAATTTAATGATCTATATATCAAAGAAATATTTCTTGCTATCAAATAATTAGCTGGTGACATATATACTTCATTATCGATATTATCCATTAAATTATTATAATAATTATACGTATCATCGATTTTTTTATTAAGCGATTCATACAAATACTTATAATTATCAATATCTACTTCCTTATACATTGTCGTCTTACTATGTAATAAACTAATTAAACTAATCATATCGATAATCTTTTGTTCTTTAGGTTCTAAAATATCATTAATATATTTGTAATATATCTTATCATTATCTTCTCTAATTATTTCTGGAAAATAATTAAAAGATCTAGACTTTAAATAATCATAAGTATCATTTAAATTTATCTTTTTTTTCTTAATAACATATTCATTATTTATAATCTTAACACTATTCTTTAAAGTAATCTTATTTATCATTAGCTGGAATAATTAACTTATCCCCCGTATGAATATCATCAATATTATTATATTTAGCTAATTCTTCTTTAGTAACATTATATTTTTCCATTATCTTATCTAACGTATCATTTTCCATAACGGGATATACATGATATGTTACATATCTTTCTTCTTCATTAAATCCTCCAAAAACATCTATTTCATCATTAGCCTCTTCTTCTGACATATCACTCTCTTCTTGTGACTCTTCTTCTTTTTCCTTATCATCTTCATTAGAGGGTGTTTTTTCTTCATCTTCACTTAATTTACGCATCTCTTTTTCTGTAAACAACCCATCATCTAATGAAACTACCTCCCTATTTATTTCAACAGGTGAAATTATCTCCCCATCAATATATAAATCAATATTTACCTTTAACTTATCCCTATCTACTAACTCATATCTAAAATCATCAATATCTACTTCTAAAGTATCTAAATTATATTCATTTCCCAAAGCGATATCAAAAGGTAATTCAAAATTAAACTTATCACTATCTATTGCTCCGTTAGTCTTTTTATATTCTCCTGTAATATAAAATACTCCACTAAGTGTATCTATTTCTTTTGTAATATCATGTTCTAATGAAATAGCTGTTATTTCACTTACATCCGTATCAAATGTTAAAATATTATTAAATGGTACTATTCTTTTCATCTTATCTTCCTTTCTAGTTAATATTATTATTAAAATACACAATTATTACCATTTAATATGTCTATTTTTGTAGCTAACCAAAACTATTTTTTATCCAATAAATATAAGAGTTTTGTCAAGCAAGTGTAAAAAAAGTTTGACTAATTAAAAAAATCGTGCTATCATTGAAAACGATGATGCGTATGAAAAATGAGCGGTATTTATTTAAAAAAATCATAAAAAAAACAATGAAAGTATTTATCTTTTCATTGTCCTTAATGGTAGGATTAACATTTACAATGGGATTCTACAACGAACGTAATATGTATTATAAACTTAATGATATTACGTTAGAACTTGGCGATAAATTGCCCGAAGAAATTATTAACTATATGGAACTTATTCCCAATAGTAGTAATTTAAAAATCGAATCAAGCGTACCTCTAGATGAGGAAGGCAATACCAAAATGATTGGAACATTTTCATATTATTTGGTATATAACGATGACAATTATCGTTTTAGCAAACTTACTAATGTTAAATCGACAATCACTGTAATCGATACGATTAAACCAACAATTCTGCCAAAAGAAAAAGTTGAATTCAAATATGACAGTGAATTTAAAGTTGAAGATATAGCAACATGTATCGATTTATCAGGATGTAAGATGACAGTAAAAGAAGATATTGATACGACTAAAAGTGGTGAATATGAAGTAACCATTACTGCTGTTGATGGTGGTAATAATACTAGTGAAGCCACAACTAAAATAAAAGTCTTAGAAAAACCAAAACCAGTAGTTGTATATAGCTATAATCCATATGCTGGTATGGCCTATCAAAGCATGAATGACAGTAACAACAAGAAAAACGAAGCTTTAACCGAAGAAGAAAAAAACAATCTTAGATATAGCATTGTTGGATTTGCTAAACAATTCGTAGGTAATCCATATGTTTATGGAGGAACATCACTAACAAATGGAACAGACTGTTC
Organism: uncultured Clostridia bacterium; assembly: GCA_947304495.1. The sequence goes on from CAMZBG010000003.1 coordinate 19,516, forward strand.
AGGATTTACTATGAGTGTTTATGCTAATTTTGGTTATGCACTACCTAGAGTAGCTATCGATCAATCTGGTGTTGGTAAAGCTGTAAGCTATGGTGAATTATTACCTGGTGATTTAGTCGTATACTTACATGGCCATGTTGGTATTTATATTGGTAATGGCATGATGGTTCATGCGGGTACAAGTGCTACCGGTATTACCACCCAACCAATGTATGACGGAGCAAGAGTTTATCGAAGAATTATTTATTAATTCTTCTTTTTTTATTCATATAATTAACTATATCATTAAGATATTTATTAGCTTTATCAATAATCTTATCCTTTAATTGAGTATCTATATTATCGTCATCCATTACTGATAAAATAATTGAATTATATATTTCTTTTTCACTAAGATCATCGTTAATAATTCTATTAAATGCCTGATTTAACTGAATTGAATCTACAAGCAAATCAACTTCTTCATCAGTAAGTAATAATTCATTACGAATCTTATAATACATATCATTATATGTCCCATCAGTATTAGTAATCATATCTCTAATTGTCACCATTTCATTATTAGAACTAAACATCGAATACGTACTTCCAATTAACAAACCAATAACTAATAATACACTTAAAATCAAAGCTGAAATAGTTAAAGTTCTTTTCATTTTCTCACCCATTATTATTATTCACCAATAATAAATAAATGATACAAAAAGAAACCATTTCATAAAGAAATAGTTTCTATCTTACATTTCTAGTAATCACTTACAATTTAACTTGCATAAGACAAAGCACATGGAATAGCGTCATAATATCCCATTAGTGTTGGTCCTAAGCTAATACCACCAATATTTATTACATAATCTGCAATATTTGATGAACTTACATTAGATATGGCATGTGAATAATCGCCACATGAAGAAATTGTTGTTCCTGAAGTTCTATTTACATCAAAGTATAAGGTTGCTCCTAAAGATGTGATATTACCGGTTGGCAAATGATACACAACAGCTCCACCGGTTGCTGTACTTTTTCGATTAGAATACGTATATGATGTAGTAAAGTTTCCATTACTATCCGCATAGCGATGATAATAATAAACACTTGAACTAATACTTGTATTACTGCTAATACCAATACCAATAATATCATAACTACGATTTCCTGGAATACTACTCCATGTTGTAGATACCTTATATCTAAAACTATTGCCACCATTAGCAGAAATCGTACTTACAACAGTTTTATAAGAGTCAGATACCGTAGTACGTAATTGATTATCAATCTTATGATTAAAATATTCATCTTCCGTTACTTCTTCGGTATAACTATTACCATAAAGTGGATAAACTGTTTTATAATATTTAATAGTCTTAGCTAATAAAGTTGATTCAATATCACTATTGGCATCAAAAGTTGTTTGATCCATATAATATATTTCATCTTCAGTAAAACCTAAATTAATTAAATTATTATATTCATTTGCTGTTATTTCGATACCATAGTAATTAGTTAATTCTTCTGCCTTAACGCCAAAAGATTTAAACGTAAAAGCAACGATCATAACTGCGATTATCAAAAAATATTGCATCCATTTTTTTCTTTTCATTCTTTCCCTCCTTTCTACAAAAATCGTAACAAAATATGGTAGTTTTATGAACTATTTTTAAAGAGAAAAATTCAACCTAACAAGTTGAATTTCTCATTTATCATTTATTTTATTGGCCTTAAACTTAATTTTATTTCTTTAACAACATAATTATTACCAGAACCTATAAAGTTAAATCTCAAAACTAAATTGTCATAAATTATATTCTCAATAGTTAAATCGTCAAAGCCATGTATATAATCGACTTTAAAATTTTGAGCTATTTCCTCTACTCTCAACGGATTACCCAACAGTTCAAAACCATCAATATAGCCTTGACCAAATAAGAATTTATCGTTTTTCAAAACTGAATATTCATAGTTTTTAACAATACTGTTAGAAATTTCAGGATCATTAAATACCAACTTATTAATTAATATATTTATTTCAGAATTCTTAATTATAAGTTTTCCTTCAACTGTATATTGTTTATCAGCACTATATATTTCATATTCATATTCTTTACTGGTTTTACTATTAATAAAAATAAATATAATTAATAAAACAACCAATAATAATATTGGTATTAATAATAACTTTTTATTTATTGACTTATGTTCTTCTTTAACTGGAATTGATATTTCACTACTCTTTAATTCTCCACATAAAAGTTCATCTACACTAACTTCTAAAACACGACTTAATTCATTAATAATTGAAATATCTGGTAAAGTTTGACCATTCTCCCACTTTGATACTGCTCTAAATCCAACACCAACCAGTTCACCTAATTCTGATTGTGTTAAACCTTTACTTCTTCTTAACTTTGCTATCAGTTTACCAATCTTCTCTTGATTCATACTACTAATCAAGCAGATATTGCTTGATATCCTCCTTTATTACTCATCATCTGTTACGAAAAAGTTTACAATATGTACATTTAAAGCTTCAGCAATTCTACCTAAAACAGATATAGTTAAATGCTTATTTCTACTTTCATTCTCAATATCACAAATATATTCTCTAGACATACCAGTCATATCAGCTAAATCTTGTTGTGTATAACCTTTTTCAGTTCTAAATTTACGAATATTTTTTCTAATTATTTTATAATAGTATTCATCATCATGTACATATGCTTTTTCTCTAATGATTTGTTTGGTCATGTGTACCATCAGCCTTTCATATATTTATTTTGTGCTATATTTAGCAATTAATATATAGGCCGATAGCCACTAGCATTTATCAATTAATACGATAAAAAACTATTTAGTTTACTAACAAACTAATATTTATTATTTCATCATTTTATTATATAATATTAGTAGTAGGTGATTATATGAAAACAAAGAATATAATTATCATCTTTAGTGTTTTCTTACTTTGTAGTTGTGGTTATGATGTTTATGAAATGCCTGAAGATGTATATATAGAATTAAATGATAATAACTTTATTATCTTTGAAGAACATAAAAGTGATGAATTAATTAAAGAAACTAATGCCGAAATTTTATCTCAAAGCATTATCTTAGAAAATAAAGATGTTGGTGAATATACATATACGCTTGATTATAAATATAAGAAAAGAAAATATAAATATGATATAACATATACCATTATTGATAATATTGAACCAATATTTATTAGTGCCAGTAGTAATATAACTATTAAAGTTAATGATGAAGTTAATTTATGTGAGAAGATTGTTTATGGTGATAATTACGATAATAATCCTGTATGTAATATTATTGGTAATTATGATTTAAATAAGATAGGTACATATAATGATCTAGAATTTGTTATTAATGATAAATCTAATAATATTGCTAAAAAGAAATTTAATTTAAATGTTGTTAACGAAATAAAGAAAACTAATTCTAATACTAATTATAAGTATCTATATATTGATGATATCATTCGCAAATACAAGAATGATAATACGAGTATTGGCATTGATGTATCTAGATGGCAAGGTAATGTTGATTTTGAAAAAGTAAAAGCTGCTGGTATTGAATTTGTTATTATGCGTATTGGTGTTCAAACCAATCCTGGTGAAGAAATATCACTTGATAGCAGATTTAAAGAATATTATCGTAAAGTTAAAGAATTAGGCTTTAAAGTATCCGTATATGTTTATAACACATCAACTTCTTATGAAGACGGTGTTAAAACAGCTAATTGGGTTATTAAAGAATTAAATGGTGATAAACTAGATTTACCTATTGCATATGACTGGGAAAATTGGACTAATTTTACTAATTATCACATTTCTTTGCATACACTAAGTGAAGGCTATCGTGGCTTTGAAGACACAATAAAAAAAGCCGGATATGATTCCATGCTTTATAGCTCAAAATACTATCTTGAAAACGTTTGGATGAATTATGAAAACAGTAATGTTTGGTTAGCTCACTATACAAGTAATACCGATTATAAAGGTAAATATATGATGTGGCAAATGACATCGTCATGTAAGATTAATGGTATTACTGAAAATACTGTTGATATCGATATTTTATATAAATAAAACCAGGTATATTAATACCTGGTTTATTGATATTCACTATCGCTAATATATTCACTTTCACATGTTAAATTTATTTTTAAAGCTTTAAGTGTCTTCTTATCACCATTGCCAACCATATATGTTGCATGAGCTTCACAATCCTTAAGTTTAGTTAAACAAGATAAAGCTTTTTCTGTCATTGCATTAGTAGCACTACAGATACTTAAGGCAGTAAGTACTTCAAGCAATTCGAGATGTTGCCCATTATTCATCTCGCCTTTTAATTTAAGCATTGGTTCCAATACTTTTGGTGATAACAAATTAATATCATCAGGAATCTTACTTAAATATTTAATGGCATTGATAATTACACTACTAGCAGGAGTTAAAATATCAGTCTGTTTACCAGTAATAATTTTTTTATTAATTTTTAAAGCTATAACTGGTGTCCCACCCTCTTTAGCTTTTTTATCTAAAGCTGGTTTAATAACGTCTAAATAACTTTCATCTATCTCTAATTCATTCATTAGTAGCTTGATTTTTTTATATGTATCTTCATCACATAAACCAAGCTTATAATTATTCATCTCATTATAATATCTTCTTACTATTTCTTTTTTAGCAGCATTTTCTACTATTTCATTATCAGCTATACATTTTCCTATTACATTAACGCCCATATCAGTTGGTGACTTATATACATCTTTTTTGCATACTTTACTTAAAATATTCTTTAAAACAGGGAACATTTCAATATCTCTATTATAGTTTACTGCTGTAATTCCATATGCTTCCAAATGAAATGGATCTATCATATTGACATCCTTAAGATCAGCTGTTGCTGCTTCATAAGCTAAATTAACTGGATGCTTTAAAGGTAAATCCCATACTGGAAATGTTTCAAATTTAGCATATCCAGCATTTACTCCTCTTTTATTTTCATGATATATCTGTGATAAACATGTAGCTAATTTACCACTACCAGGGCCTGGTGCATTTACTAAAATTAATGGTTTAGTAGTTTCAACATATGGATTAGCCCCATAACCTTCTTCACTAACTATTGTATCGACATCAGTTGGATATCCCTTAGTAAATGTATGAATATATGTCTTTATTCCATTTCTATTTAATTTCTTAATAAATTTATCTGCACTTATTTGGTTTTTATATAAAGTTATAACAACACTGTTAACAGTAAAACCCATTTTTTTTGAATTATTAATAAGTTTTAACATTTCATTATCATAAGTTATTCCATATTCTCCACGTGTTTTATTCTTCTCAATATCACCAGCATTGATACAAAAAATAATCTCTAATTCATCTTTTAGTTCCTTAAACATGTTTATTTTAGCATCGTTCTTAAATCCAGGTAAAACTCTCGCCGCGTGGCTATCATCAAAGAGTTTACCACCAATTTCCAAATATAACTTATCAAATAATTTAAATCTTTCTCTTATTTTTTCACTCTGAATTTTAACATATTTAGCGTTATCAAAACCTTTTTTCATAGTAATCCTCCCTACTTATTATCTACACTATAATTATATCATGGTAAATATTTTTTTTAAAGAAAAAAGTCACTTTCGTGACTTACTTTACTTTTAAAATGTCTAGAAATTGTCTACTTTTACTAATGTCCGCCAGCTACTTGTCCATTTTGTTCTGGAACAAGTTTTCTCATATATGCTGGTGGGGTTTGACTAGAAGGTGGTTCTTCTCCAAAAACAGCTTGCATTTTCTTTAACAACTCTTCTCCTTCAACAATCGTTAATTGTTGTCCTGTTGGATGTAAAAGTTCATTTATTCTATTTTCAAATAAATCTAATTTTACTTCTACAGAAACAATTATATAATCTTGCCACCAATCTGCATCCCTAACTTCTGGATTTTTCTGTTCATCATCTTGAATTATAGCTAAAGCTTCCTTTAAATACCCCATTAATTCCAAACCAGCTTCACGATATAGATCAGAAGGAAGATCTGATATTACACCAAAAAGATAACTTATCCTGTTAATCGTAGCATTTTTGTATTTATTACCATAATTAATTCTAGGAACATTAGATTCTTCTTTCTCTTTAGAAACTTCTAATACTTTTGTTTTTGTAGCATTTAAACTCTGCATTTTACTAAGTTCATATTCTATATCTTTAATCTTTTCTTTATTTATGCTGGCACTCCATAAAATATTCAAATATTTTAAAAAGAGATGCAATGAACTACTAAAGCCTCCAAAAAACATTTCAAAAATAGGAGCAGCAAAAAGACTAGTAACAATACTCAAAAGAACGCAGTGTATAATATGAGCGTTTGGTATAACAGAACAAACACACAATGAAAAAACGGCACCACATAGACTTTTTAAAATAGATTCATCAAGAAACTTTCTGCGATATTCTTTTAGACCCTTTAAAAACTCTAAGTGTATTTGTAAACTCTCTTTGTCATTATATTTTTCATCACTTGAATTCTGTTCTCTAGCGTTCACAATTTCTTCACAATAATCATTCTTTTTAGTTTTTTCACATAAAGCATCCAATTTATTTTTTAATGATTGACACAAAGCATCTTTAGGGTTTAATGTTAATTCATATCCCAATATTGGTCTGTAATCCTCAAAATCATTATCATGAGCACTCATACCAAAAAAGTCGATATAATCATCATTATTGCGATTTATTCTATATACATTATCGCTAACTTTATAAACACTCATTAAGTGTTCAAAAGACATCTCACCTTTAGAATATGAATTAATTTCTACAGCATCTATTAATTCTCCAAGACGCTTTAAAAATTTTTCTATCTTTGTCGAGTAAAAGAAGGCGCTATCCTCACCTCTTATTATTCCATACTTAGTAACAATTAACTTTTTATAATCTTTATCTTCTAATTTAACCATATATATTCCCCTTTCAAGTCAGCTATATATACTAACACATATACTTATGTTTGTCAAAAGAAAAAAGCCACCTAAGTAGCTTTTTATTAATGTCCATTAGCAACTTGTCCATTTTGTTTTGGAACAAGTTTTCTCTTATACGATGCCGGTGTTTGACTAGAAGGAGATTCTTCTCCAAAAACAGCTTGCATTTTCTTTAACAACTCTTCTCCTTCAACAATCGTTAATTGTTGTCCTGTTGGATGTAAAAGTTCATTTATTCTATTTTCAAATAAATCTAATTTTACTTCTACAGAAACAATTATATAATCTTGCCACCAATCTGCATCCCTAACTTCTGGATTTTTCTGTTCATCATCTTGAATTATAGCTAAAGCTTCCTTTAAATACCCCATTAATTCCAAACCAGCTTCACGATATAGATCAGAAGGAAGATCTGATATTACACCAAAAAGATAACTTATCCTGTTAATCGTAGCATTTTTGTATTTATTACCAGAATTAATTCTAGGAACATTAGATTCTTCTTTCTCTTTAGAAGCCAATATTCCATTTGCTTTAGTAACATCTAAACATTGCATTTTACCCAGTTCTTTTTCTAAGCTTTTAATCTTTTCTCTATTCATACCAGCATTTTTTAAGAATCTCAAATACTTAAAGAATAGGGAAAATGAGTTTTCAACACTAAAAATATCAAAAATACCACTTACCACACCAACAATCATGCAAAGTAACAGAGAACCTTCGTTCAATCCAAACAAAAAACTTAAAGGAATTAGAGAAACAATATAATGTACAACGGGATTTTTTAAAATGGATTTACCAAGTAGCTTTCTACGATATTTCTTTAGAGTTTTTAAAAACTTTAAATAAATTTTTAAGCTTTTCTTGTCATTGTATTTTTCATCATTTGGATTTTTTTCTCTACTATTTATAACCTCAATATAATTATTATTTTTCTTAGTTTCTCCACATAAAATATTCAATTTATTTTTCAAATATTGATATGACTCAGCTTTAGGATTTAACGTTAATATCCATACTTTAATTTCATCATCTTCATCTTCGTCTTCATCATAATCATCTTCATCATCAACAGAAGAAGAATTGGTATAATAATTATCTACTATTCTATATACATCTTCACTATCTCTAGAAACACTTATGGAACAACCATCAATAGATAATGTATCAGCATCGTTAATATTTATTTCAAAATCATGTATTGCTTTTTCAAGAATTTTTAAAAACTTTTCTATTTTTATCTCACGAAAACTTTTATCACCTTTTACTGTCCCATATTTAGTAACAATTAAGTGTTCATAATCTGAATTATTATCCATGTTTACTCCCCTTTCGAGTTAGCTATATATACTAACACATATACTTTTGTTTGTCAAAAGAAAAAGCTACATAAGTAGCTTTTATTTAATGTCCGCCAGCTACTTGTCCATTTTGTTCTGGAACAAGTTTTCTCGTATATGCTGGTGGGGTTTGACTAGAAGGAGATTCTTCTCCAAATGCAGCTTGCATTTTTGCTAATAGTTCTTCCCCTTCACTAATTGTTAAATTACGTCCTGTTGGATTTAAAAGTTCATTTATTCTATTCTCAGCTTGATCTAATTTTCGTTCTATCTCTATGTCATTTCGAATTTGTTTATTGCCACTTCTAGCTATATCCAAACATTCACTTAGAATTTCCATTAGTTCCAACCCTTCTTTATGATATTTAGATGGATTAAGTTTTGATGCTAAAGCCAAAAGATTGCTTATCCTGTTAATTGTAGGATCTTGATATTCATTAACATACTCTAATCTAGGAACATTAGATTCTTCTTTTTCTTTAGAAGCTACTACTCCATTTGTCTTAATAATGTCTTTAATAGCATTTAATTTTCTAGATACACCAAGTTTTTTTTCTAAACTTTTAAGTCTTTTTCTATTTAATCTAGCTACCCTCAAAAGCTCAAAGTAATCTTTTAAAGGCTTAAATTCTGTATCATAATTGATCATACCTACAAAAGCACCAACCACACAAGTAGCAAGAAAAACAGTTAAAGAGATTGTACATAATACATCTATACTAAATAAACCTGATAATATCGGTAAAATTGAAAAAACTGCAATTCCATAGATTATTGGATTAGCAGCAATTGCTTTACCAAGTAACTTTCTACGATATTTCTTTAACCATTGTAAGAATTTCATATGTATCTGTAGGCTTTCACTATCGTTGTATTTCTCATTATTTGGATTTTTCTCCCTACCATTTACAACAACCTCGCAATGATCATTTTCCTTAGTTTTTTCACAAAAAGCATCCATTTTTTCTTTCAAATATTGATATGAATCAGAATTAGGATTTAATGTTAAGATGCAACCATAGAATGGATTATTTTTATTATTACGAGTCCAACAATCAAAAAAATAAACTTTTTCGCCATAATTTATTCTATACACGTTTTCACTATCATTATAAACTCTAATTTTATAAGATATTTGAAATGATTTGTTAGAACTTACATCAGGCTTTATTTCATCTATTAATTTTTCAATTCTTTTTATAAATTTTTTAATACTTGTCTCACGAAATTTTTGTTGTCCCTTAATTGTCTCACATCCAGTATCAATTAATTGTTCATAATTTGAATAATCATTCATATTTATTCCCCTTTCAAGTTAGCTATATATACTAACACATATACTTATGTTTGTCAAAAGAAAAAGCTACATAAGTAGCTTTTATTTAATGTCCGCCAGCTACTTGTCCATTTTGTTCTGGAACAAGTTTTCTCGTATATGCTGGTGGGGTTTGACTAGAAGGAGATTCTTCTCCAAATGCAGCTTGCATTTTTGCTAATAGTTCTTCCCCTTCACTAATTGTTAAATTACGTCCTGTTGGATTTAAAAGTTCATTTATTCTATTCTCAGCTTGATCTAATTTTCGTTCTATCTCTATGTCATTTCGAATTTGTTTATTGCCACTTCTAGCTATATCCAAACATTCACTTAGAATTTCCATTAGTTCCAACCCTTCTTTATGATATTTAGATGGATTAAGTTTTGATGCTAAAGCCAAAAGATTGCTTATCCTGTTAATTGTAGGATCTTGATATTCATTAACATACTCTAATCTAGGAACATTAGATTCTTCTTTTTCTTTAGAAGCTACTATTCCATTTGTCTTAGCTATTTTTTTAGTAACATCATTCTCTGAAGGATAATGTTCTTTTAACCATTTTAACTTATGAATAACAATTTTAATTTTTTTAGCAGTCTTCTTTATATCATTCAAATTCAAACAAATTCCAAAACCAAAAGACATTGCCCCAGCAAATTTTAATACTTTAACAATTGTGGTTGTTATTACCGGTCTAAATATTATAGTTGAAAGGAACGCTGCTATAGAGACACCAAAAAACAACACTGAAAATATAAATACAACTGCATCTTTTTCCAAAAAATAATTTAAAATATATCTTTTTATTTCTTTCTTTAAAAACTCTCTATATAATTTAGCCCCTTCTTCTGTTTCTATTGTACCATTTTTTGCATTTTCAAGTATTTTTTTTTTTCTATCTTGTTCATCTGTAACTTCTTTTTCTTTTATTCTCTGTTGTGCTTCAAGATCAATATAAAGATTAAGAGTACTTAATACAGTTGAATAAATTTGTTTATTTGGAATGGTAATTTCATATTCTAGCCATTTTTTACCATTATGACATTCATAAGTAAAAATACCATTTTTTTCATTAAAATTGCAATATTTTTCATCATAATTACAATTTACTATTTTATTATTTCTTATACCTGATTTCATTTCATTTAAAAAGTCATCAATAGTCTCTTCTGGTATATCAGAATCATCCCATATAATCGTATACATATCAGTAAAATGTCCTTTTATACGTCCCATATTTGCTCACCCTCAAAGTTAGCTATATATACTAACACATATACTTATGTTTGTCAAAAGAAAAAAGCCACCTAAGTGGCTATCATTTCATAAGTGGCGTCCCCAGAAGGATTCGAACCTTCGACCGCACGCTTAGAAGGCGTGTGCTCTATCCAGCTGAGCTATGAGGACAGTCAGCAATTCGCAATTGCTAACTAATTATATAACAAAAACGTGTTTTAATCAAGTGTTTTTAAGGAAAAAGTTGAAATTTCCTTATTATCTACTTCAAAGATTACTTTCTCTATATCTAATAAATCACATAGTGATAACCCTATCGTATACATAACTTCTTCAAGAATTAAATTATTAGTTATATCAGATAAAATATAATCATTAAAGTTAAGTTTTATTGTGTTATCTAGTAATTCATAGCTAAGTAATTTAGCATTCGTATCTAAATAACTCATCAAATTACTCTCATACATTAATGATGAAGCTAATTCATCAATAATAATTTTTACTTTATCTTGATTCTGATTATTAATATATTTAGTTACTGGTGTGTAGTATACTTCATCATTGTAATTAAATACATAATATATGGTATATGAATCAATATCTGATAAACTAGTTAATTCATATTGTTTATTGATACCATATTGTTTATCTAAATATTCTGGTAATTTAGTTTTACTATTAGGTAAATTAGTTAATTTATTTCCTTCGACATATATTTCAATTTTATCTATTCCCTCTACACTAGTTAAAGTATAAATTAATGCTTCAATTAATTTTTCTTCATATTCTTTTTTTATATTATTAAATTCTTTAGAAAAATCAATTGATAAGATATTATCTTTTAGTGATATATCTAATACTTTCGTATTTTTAGGTAATAATGATTTAAATCCCTTTGGTATTATATCTTTTTTCTTACCGTCGATTGTTAATCCTTCAATTAAATCTAAAGATTTAGCTATTTTATCTTTATTATCGGCACTTATTTTAGTCATTGATAGATAATCATTATTATCTAATAAATAGATAACTTCTAAATCATTGGGATATACATATTCTAATTTTTGATTTTTATTTAAATCTATTTCATTTTTATTAACGGGTATTAAATATAATAATCCTAATACTAAAAGAATAGATGTCGCTACAGCTATTTTTCTTCCTATCATCTTTTTTAACACGATATCACCTAATTAAATATATGTAATATATCTATATATATGAAAAAAAGCCACTAAGTGGCTATAATGTAATTATTTTCATTCTAAGTAATTCTACAACTGCTTGACTTCTTCCTTTAACTCCTAATTTTTGCATTGTATTTGATATATGATTTCTAACTGTCTTTTCACTAATTCCTAATTCTTTAGCAATTTCTCTAGTTGTTTTATTACTAATTAATAAATTAAATACTTCCTTTTCTCTTTTTGTTAATATAAATTTATCCATAATACCTCACTTCCCTATATGGGTGTTATTATATATTCATAATATCATATGAATATATTTAATTTAAGTGAGAGCATTAGCGGAAATTTATTTAAATTGTACAACAATATATTTTTTAGTATCGAAATTACTCTGAATAGTACGCATAATATCATTGGCTAAAGTATCATTATGTTCATTAGTATTAACTACTACCCTAATCTGATCCCCATCTATTTTAATAAACGAATCTAAATTATGAACCATCTTTACTTTTTCTTCCAATAATTCTTCTTTACTACTTACTTGATTTAATAATTTTAGATTATCGAATGCCTTATTCTTATCATCTACAGAAATCTTATCATCACCAATTGTTTCTTTTAATTTATTAATTTCTTCTAATGTATGTGTATTATCTTCTACTCTCAAAGCTTCTATAATATTAGCTTCTTCTATTTCTTTAACTACTTCTTGTTCATTTGGATTATTGTTTGTCATTAATAATTCTTTAGGCATTGTAATATAATAGACACTAAGTACTAATAATAAACTAAATAATGTTAAAAACCATAAATTCTTTTTATTTACCATAAATATCCTCTTTTCTAATTAATTATATTAAGTTATTTAAAATATATAACAAAAAAATGTAGACAAGCTACATTTTTAGTACATTCCTTGTATTTTCTTAATCTGTTCATTAGTCAATGCTTCCAATTTCCATACATCATTATTATCTTTATTAAGGATTAAATCTAATGTATAAGTAACTTTATCATTGGCTTCTTCTAATCTATTTAACTTCATTTCATCAAAACTTTCTTTCGTATAGATACTGCTATCAAATGTTAGATCACTAATAACTTTCTTATAATCTATTACTTCTATTTCTACTACAACAGTAGCCTTATTTCCATCTATTACTTCATCTTTTACTTCATACGATAGATTCTTATATTGCTTTTCTAAGAAACTACGATATCTTTCTTTATGACTATCAGTTAAATTTTGTTCATCTAATACTAAATCGATATTTTTATCAATATCCTTATCAACTCGCTGATACTTACTAAATAATTCTTCTACCCTGCTGGTAGGAGAATTATTAATAGAACATCCTACTAATAAAAAAGTAAATACTATAAATAGATATATTCTTTTCATTTTTTCACCTATCTATAATATTTACCATTAATTAGAAATTATACATTATATATCATATTTATTTAAATTATCTAATATCATTTCATTTGAATATCCTAAACTAAGTAAATTATGATATATCTTATTCTTTAAATTATTCTTATTTCTATTACTCTTAATTAATTTAGCTATTTGTTTATTAATCTTTTCATTAATTTCATCACTATCTATCTGGCTTAAATATTTCCAGATAAGCTTACTATCTATTTCTTGTTTCTGTAATTCCATTTCTATTCGGTATGGTCCCATCGTTGTAAATCTCATCTTATCTTTAATAAAAGCCTTAGTAAATATTTCATCATCTAATAACTTATTCTTAATTAATTTCTTTATTACTTCATCCTGTAAATCTAAACTAACATTCTTTCTTTGCATATATTCTCTTACTTCATGAATACTTCTAAGTCTTACTCCAATATAATTGACACATTTATTATATATATCATAATTATTATTATCAGTAATTATTTCTTGTAATAAGAACTCATCTATTTCTTTTTTATATAATAATTTATATTTTAAAATAACATCTTCATTAATTACTATATTAGTACCATTATCTAAATATATCTTATAATTACTATTACCTTTTTTCTCATATTTAATAATTTCCATAACTATCCTTTATTTAGCTATCATCTCACAAATTAAATCAGTTAATTCACTGGCATTATCTACATTAAGTCCTGATAATAATCTTGCTTGATTATATAATACTTTCGTATATTTTTCTAATTCTTCTTTATTATTATCTTTATATAATTCTTTTATCTTTTTACTAATTGGATGCTTATCATTAATTTCTAGTATTGTCTCAGCTTTAACTTTTTCTGTTTCATTTGGCATACTATTGATAATCTTTTCCATCTCTAAAGATAATTCTCCACTAGAAGTTAAACATACTGGATGATCTTTTAATTTATTAGTAAATTTAATTTCCTTAACTGAATTAGCTAAAAATTCTTGCATTGTACTTAACATATCCTTATTATCTTCATTAATCTTATTTAGTTCTGCTTTTTCTTCTTCCGTTGAAGTATCTAAAGATATATCTGTAACATTCTTAAATGTCTTATCTTGATATGTATTAAGTATCTTAATAACAAATTCATCCAAATACTCTGTTAGATATAATACTTCATATCCCTTTTCAATCATCATATCAACTTGTGGTAACATCTTAATATTATTAATTGATTCACCACTAGCATAATATATTTCTTTATCTTCTTCTTTCATTCTTTCTACATATTCAGCTAAAGATACATATTTATCTTCTTTTGAACTATAGAAAAGTAATAAATCTTCTAACTTATCTCTATTGGTTCCATAACTAGTATATATTCCATGTTTTAAACTCATACCAAATTCTTTATAGAATTTCTCATATTTATCTCTATCTTCTTTTAACATTGCTAATAATTCTTTATGAATTTTATTTTCAATATTTTTAGCTATTAGCTTTACTTCTCTATTTTGTTGCATTGTTTCACGAGATATATTAAGTGATATATCTTCTGAATCAACTAATCCTTTAACAAAGCTATAATAGTCAGGTAATAGATCACTACATTTATCCATAACCATAACCCCTCTAGAATATAACTCTAATCCCTTCTCATATTCTTTAGTATAGTAATTAAATGGAGCATGTGATGGAATAAATAAAAGTGTTTCATAACTAGTTAATCCTTCTACTTCACTACGTATTACTTTTAATGGTGCCTCGTAGTCATAAAATTTATCGGTATAGAAATTATTATATTCTTCATCCTTTACTTCACTTTGTTTTTTCTTCCAAATTGGTATCATACTATTGATTGTAGTTTCTTCTAATTTATCATTTTCTCCTTTTTTAAACATTTTAATTGGATACTTAATATAATTAGAATATTTTTGAATAATAGCTGTCAATTTATATTCATCTAATAATTCGTCGTATTCATTATCTTCAGTATTTTCTTTAATATATAAAACGATATCTGTTCCATTATCTTTTTTATCTGCTTCCTTAATCGTGTAGCCATCTGCTCCACTACTTACCCAAGTATAAGCCTTATCACTATCGATTGATTTACTAGTAACTTCTACTTTACTAGCCACCATAAATGATGAATAAAATCCAACTCCAAATTGTCCAATAATTGAGATATCTTTATCCTTAGCATTATTCTCTTTAAATAATTCACTACCACTCTTAGCAATTGTTCCTAAATTATCTTCTAATTCTAATTCTGTCATACCGCAACCATTATCACTAACAGTTATTGTTCTAGCATTCTTATCATACTTAACCCATATTGCTAATTTATCCTTTTTTACTTTAATACTCTTATCTGTAAGTGAACGATAATATAATTTATCTATTGCATCACTCGCATTAGAAATTAATTCTCTTAAAAAGATTTCTTTATTCGTATAGATAGAATTAATCATCATATCCAATAATTTTTTTGACTCAGCTTTAAACTGCTTTTTAGCCATTTTTATCAACTCACTTTCTTATATAGAAGTATAACACCACTTTTAGCAATTGTCAATATAGATTGCTAAATATGCTTCAAAAAAAAGAGTTATCCTCTTTCAATATCATAAGCTCTTTTTTCACGTGTATTTCTCTTTTTAAATCTCGCTCTTACTTCTTTTGCTCTTATACGTCTTCTTACGCCATCTTTACCACATCTTGGTATCTGATAGGCTTTCTCTCTTATTAACAATTCAACTTGAACTACACTTTCATAATCATGATCTTTTTCTTGAACACTCTTAAACCTTATCAATGTATGTAAATCTAAATCATCGACATTAATTGAAGCTAATTTTGCATCCAAGCCCTTCTTTATATTTGAAAAATATACATAACCGGGGTCATCAACATCCATACTTTCTAATGCACTCACTACAAAATCTTTTAGCTCTAATAATTCATCTAAATCTTCAACCTCAAGATAATTAAATAAGTTTTCTTGTATTATACGATATTTTTCTCTTACACTCGCCTTTTTATTCCTATTTTTTTTCTTTTTTCCCATAATTTTGCCTCCATTTTTCTTGTTGTTTTTTATTATAAAAAATATCAATATAATTGTCAACCTCTATATTAATATTTTTTAATATTTTTCTAAAAAACTATTATATTCTCCATTATTTTTAGTTCCTAAAACACAATTAAGATTTATATTATCCATTGCTTTAAAAATATTATTATCAACATTAGGATTAATCTTTCTTAATTCTCCAATTAATTTTTTAATTTCTTTTCTTTTACTTCGATCTTCATCGATACTAGCTTCTTCAGTAAATTTACAAGCACAATTTAAAAAAGTTAAATCATTTGATTTTACCCATGATAAAATATCTTCTTCTTTTATCATATACATTGGTCTAATAAGTTCTAGTCCTGGAAAATTATCACTATGAAGTTTAGGCATCATTGTCTTAACTTCTGAGCCATAAAACATCGATAATAATGTTGTCTCTATTACATCGTTAAAATGATGGCCTAAAGCTATTTTATTACATCCAAGTTCTTTAGCTTTACTATATAAGTATCCTCTTCTCATCCTAGCACACATATAACATGGACTCTCCCCAGCAATCGTATTTGCTACTTCAAAAATATCACTATCAAATATTTGAATTGGAACATTTAATTTCTTTGCATTTTCCTTAATTAATTTTAAATTAGCTTCATTATATCCTGGATTCATTACTACATATTCAACACTAAAATTTTGTTTCCCATGGCGATATAATTCTTGCATACATTTAGCTAATAAGAAAGAGTCCTTACCTCCAGAAATACAAACCATTATCTTATCATTATCACTAATTAATGCATATTCTTGAATTGCTTTAACAAACTTACTCCATATTTCTTTACGATATTTTTTAATTATACTTCTTTCTATTTCTTGATATTTTTCCATTCTATTTCACTACTTCCCTTAGTTTTTCATATATCTTAACCATTGCAAATGTATCTAATTCACAATAACGAAGTAACCTTTCTCTTGTATATTCTCTCTCTTCTTCGGTTAAGTTTTCTAAATTAGTATAACTATCCATTGCTTCTCCTCCATTATGAATAAGTTCTAGATTATGATAATCTAATGCCTCATCATCTGGAAACAATGCTGGTAATACATATTTAATTGAATAAGAACCATGCATATTTTTTGTATAATAATATCTATTCTTAAATGGTATCATTAAATCTCTAATATTATCATGTATATTCATTAAATGTAATGTTAAATCTGGATATAGATTAGCCAATTTTTTAATAACTGTTTTCTCAAATGACATATTATAAGCTAATACACAGACATCCATTGGAATATCTTTAACTAATCTTTCTGCCAAATCTCTTCTTGGATCTATTCCTGATAACGCTAAATATTCCTTATGCTCTAATTCTCCATTTTCTTTTTCAATATAATGTAATGAATATTGAAAAGGAATCTGTTCATAAGGGCTGACATTATCGTATAGTGGAATAATCATTTGAAAAGTCTCAAAATCTAAAAAATATAATGGATAAGTAAATTCTCCCAATACTTTTCTAATTGCTTCCTTATCGATATAATCATCTTTATCCGTTATTTCATATTCTATCTGCTGTTTATAACTATCATTAATATCAGCAGTTAATAAATCTTGATAAGTATATATTCCCTCTTTATATAGTTTAATCTTACTACTAGTACGCATTCCTGCTATATCAAAAACATTTTCTTCTGGTAACCTTCTAGTACAGTACTTAAAATATGGACAAGCATATGGTTGAAAACATTTCATATCAATATCTTCATCCGGTTCTAATAATTGTTCCATATATTTATTAATTGCCTCAATATTACTTTCTACTTCTTGTTCTAAATCTCTTACCTCATTAGTAATATCATTTATCTTAAATAATTTATCTAATTCAAGTTTTCCATGTCTTACATAACTACTATCGATATGAACTAAATTACATTTAGTTACTTTAAAACCTAATTTAGTTAAAACGTAGTATTGATAAGAAGCATCTTTGATATATATATCTTTAAGTTCTGTTGAACTTTTTACTTCATATATCTCATAATTATCTCCCTTTTTAATAAGTATGTCGACACTACAAAAATTATGATTATAATTAAATGAGGCTTCGGTAATAATTACTTCTTCATAACCATCTATTGTCCTATAAGTATCCTTTATCATTTCAGATAAATTATCATTGTAAGGAATATTTATATGTTCTCCAAATAAATATCTAGCTACTTCATGAATACTATTACCTCTTGTTAATACAGTTTCATTATCTAATTCTTCTTTTTTATCTGGTTTATATTTATCTAACCATAACATTTTTTTACATTGTAATCCATTACAATATCTTGATTTTGATAAATTCATATTACCACCTGAATTAATTATAACATAAAAATAACTAGCCTTAACTAGTTATTTACTTTATTAATTACATCCTTAATTATACTTATATCTACATTATTAACTGGATACCAACCATACTTAGTCATCTCATCATATGTATTAGCTTGACTATCCATTATCTTATCTAAATTATCTTTTAAGTGTTCTCGTACTTTTTTATTAGCACTCTCAAGTGTTCCATGTACATATACTTCAACTGTACTTTTTAAAATTAATAAATAATTTTCCATCATTAATCTATCACTCATTAATTTCACCTTCTAATAAATCTAATAAGTATTTCTTCATCTCATTATGTTTACCTATTTCTATATTCATAAAATTGACAAGTGTATGATCTTCTAATTTACTAACGATATCATTACATATTGCTATAATCGCATCTTCATGTCCTATAGCATCTTCTACATATAATAATTCTTTTTGTGTCATATTATCCTCCCAAAAATAATATAACAAATAATAAAAAAAATATAATAAAAAAAGTGATTACTCACTTTCTTTATTTAAAGAATCTATTAGCTATAAATATTACAATGCAAGCTCCAACTACAGATACTATTATTGTTCCAACATAACCAGCAAATGAAATATTTAATAAGTCAAATACAAATCCGCCAACAAAACCACCGACAATACCTAAGATGATATTTCTAAGAAGTGAGCCGCTTGATCCCATTATTATTCCAGCTAGCCATCCAGATATAGCACCTAAAGCAATTGAAATAAGAATACTTACTAACATATCTTTACCTCCTAGTAGTATTATATCATATTTTATAAAATATTGTTATTTTTTATTTATAGTTATTGTCAATAACTTATTTTAATATTATAATTAAGCTAAGGAGTGGTAAATTTGAATTACGAAGCAGAGATTCAAAAATTAAATGAACGAATTGCTAAATTAGAAGCTATAGAACACAAAAGACAAATGAAGAAAAAAATAATAATTGTCTCAAAATTATTAGCAGTTTTAATAATCTTAATACTACTAGCAGTTGGTTACATTTATGTAAATAACAAATATATTAAACCATACAAAGAAAAAATAGACTATATTGATGAAAAAGTCGATAGTGTTAAAAGCATAATTGATAATGATACTTGGGAATCATTAAAAAAATATAATCCTTTTAATTAGGATTATATTTTTTATTCATCTTTCTTTTTATAATTACAATTAACTAAGTATTCTAAACTTTCCCTATTACTCTTTTCCTTTAGTATAAGTGCTCTTTTCTTTTGACTATCCGTAATTTGCACCGACGCAGCCGCTGGATGTCCTCCACCACCATGAGCCATTGCTATCTCGTCAACGCTAAAACTTGGATCGACATTTCTATACGATTTTTGACCTCTTTCTAATGCCACAATAATTAGATATTTAAGTCCTTCAATTCCTAGATTTCTTACATATTCAATAAGTTCATTTCGATATCCATAATCGGCAAAAAGAGCCGCATAATCATTACCAAATGCATCGACAAAGAATTCAACTCCACTCCATATTCCTTGAAGAATAGCCAAGTATTCTTGTTTTTTAGTTTCTACAAGTTTTGTATCCTCTTCACTTAAATCAAATTTATCGCTACTATTTAATAGTGTTTCACAAATTCTCTGAATATATTTTTGAATTCCTAGCACATTAAATAATATTGCTACATCATGAGCTTTTATTCCAGCTGGTGTTTTTCTAAGTTCCCATGTATCTTCTAATCTCGTTAATTCCACAAATTCTTCTATTGCTTTTGTTCTAGCAATAAATCCTGAACTAACTAAATATTCATAAAACAATCCAGTAGCACAAGTTTTTCTACCATCATCATATTTATCTTTGATAATTGTAAAATTATAATTATTAAGTCCTTCATCAATTGATGTTTTATGATGATCAAAAACTAATACTTTTTTTGCTAAATCCGAATTATTAACCATATCTAAAGATGGATTATGTAAAGCTAAATCAGTAATATATATATGATCATAAATATCTAACTTTCCACTTTCTATTGTTTTCCTAAACTTAATTTCCAAATCAAAAATATTGGCAGCTAATACATAATCAATATCATGAAAAGCTAATTTACCTAGTATTATACTTCCCATTCCATCGATATCACTCTCATGACTAAAAATAATAACTTTTTTCATATTATCGCCCTATTTATAAACCAATATTATAAGTCCAATTATTCCTAAAAGAATACATAAAACTTTTTGAATAACAACTTTTCTATTTAAATCTTCTTTAATATATTTAGGAATAAAAATCGTACCAATTACTCCAAGGATAAATACAAACGTACCTTGAAATCCATTTAAAACATTTACTAGTGCTATAGGAAGTACCAAATTAGCATAATTAACTAATAGATTAGCTATTAAATTTAATATTTCATTTAATGTATTAAGCATAAAGTATCTTTTACCACTTTTCTTTGTTACCTTTATAAATGGAACCCTATATGATTTTAAACATAAAAGTACTAAACCAATTATTAAAAATCCAATCTGAAACCAAAAAGCACAAGCCTTATAAGCACTATTTCTAATAGCTACATCAAATAGAATAAAATATATAGCAAAGCACAAAGAAGATAATGTCATTAGCATTAATGCTTTAAATTTCTTTTTATTATTTCTTTCATTAAAATCAAACGAGATAATAATTGCTGATAAGATAATGATAATTGAACCTATAATTTGACGAATTGTTAAGTTTTCTTTAAAGAAAATTAATGCTAAAAGATAACTAAATACTGGTATTAATTGAAACATCATAACTACTATTGAAGTATCATTTTCTGATATTGCTTTAAAATAAAATACTGTAGCTAATATATATATTAAAGCAGCACTAAATGCACTTATTAAAGATATCGTACTAATACCAACTGAAAAATGAGAAAGTAATAACCAAAATGGTGTCAATACTATTCCAGCAATAAGTGTTGAAAATATAACTAATATCTTGATAGTATCTTCATTCTCATCAATTTCAGTAATCATAAATTTATCTATATAATTAGTAATTCCCCAAATAAATGGTGCAAATATTGCTAATAACATAGCTGTTGTCATATCATCAACTCCATAAATTAATTATATCATATTTCATAAAAAAGATAGAATATTTGTATTCTATCTAAAATCAAGTTCTCTATGAGTAATTATATCCCAATCAGACCATCTGTTAAAGCCATCACGCATTTTTAATCTTTTTGCTCTACCTTCATTTCGTTTCTCCCAGTCTTTATGTGAATCAATTTGTTTTACCCTAATACTATAAAGTGATACTCTTAACCTGTCCATTGCTTCTTCATCACTTATTCCATCTTCCCATGGTGTATCCTTAATTCTATTCCATATTTTCATTGCCAATTCTAAATCGCATACGACATCATAATAAGTTCCTCTTGCAAATGGGGAAATAGCTCTAGAAATATAAGAACACATTATTTTACGATCCAATTCATTAACATAGCCATAATAAGGATTCTGCTTTAATCCACATTTTACACAACCACAATAACGAGTAGATTTTTCTTCATCAGCATCATAGTCTTCGTCAACTACAATCCATATATGATTGCATTTACCATATTGATTAAATTTAAAGTCCTTATATTTTTCTATCAAGTCACCTCTTAATAGTGTAAGAAAATCAGCATAGTCTTGAGGATTATCAACATTTAATACATGTTTGTTTTTCTCACAAAGAACCTGAAGCTCATTTAATATTTGATTATGATCTTTTGCCATAACAAAACCTCCCACAATTAGTTATTATAACATAATTTTTATATTTATAAACAAAATTATATCATTTAAATATTTGTATTCTATCTTCTATATTTCTCATAGTAAAGATCAGGCTCAACAACAATCGTCTCTTCATCCCATTTATAAAATCCTTTTGGTAATCCTAATCTTTCTCTTCTATCTGCTTCTATACGTTCTCGTGTTTCTCCTTTACTATGTCCTTTCTCTAAAATTGAATAACGTGCTACCTCTAAACAATGCAATACTGTTGCATCATCCATATCAGGATGGTCTCTTTTAATCCTTTCAAAAATTGCCATTCCCATTTTTTTATCACATACAATACCAGTATAAACACCACGCCTAGCATATGAACCTAGTATGGAATTATAATAACGCATGGCTATTTGTTCTAAACTAATAGTACCATTCCTAGTAGGCATTTGTTCTAAACCACACTTTATACATGCATAATGGCCAATAGCTGTACCTTCATCCATATCATAATCTTCACCAATCGTAACCCATTGATGATCACATGGTAAATAACGAGTTAAACATATTGGTATTGTATGAATATAGTTTTTATACACTGAATCCATTTCTTGTCTTAACCTAATTCGTTTATTTTCATCTGTTTCGAATAATAAAGCCCTTTCCAATTTTTTATATTCCTTTAGTTTTCGTACATATTTATCCTTAAAATAATCTCTAGCAACCTCAGCTGCTGATTTACTTATTTTCTTTTTTGCCATAACAAAACCTCCCACGATTAGTTATTATAACACAAATTATCATTTTTTTATCAAAATTGTAATTAATGAAGAAAAAATATATATTAAACAATTTTAAAAAGACGGAATTTCCGTCTTTTTATTTATAATTCAGATCCTATTTCAAATGTTCCAGTACCTTGATTTGGATAAAATACATCGTTTACTAAATCGTATAATCCCCTTTCATTATCGCTCTTTCGATATACTGGAATATAATCTCTTTTAATTACATTATTTCTATCTTTAATAATTAAACTATACAATCTAAAATTACTTCTATATGTTGTTGGTACTGTATTAGATGAAGTTGTACCTCCAAATACTGCTATCTGATTTGGGTTAGGAAAATTAAAGGCTACATTAGCATTTAATAATACATTATCTAAATATGTACCATCATTTCTAATACTAAATAAATGTCTATTTGTATCAAATGCTACTTGACTATAATAAGTTGCGTTATCATTACCAGCTTCAAGATTAAACTTTTGACCATTTGATGAACCAGTAATTATCAAATAACTATATCCACTTACCCATGCTCCAAGCGCCGGGCGATTATTGACAAACGAAGTATAATTACCATCAAGTTCAACTTGATATCCAGTATTAGCTGTTAATCCTGTCAATATATATTGTTCTCCAGAACTCTGTAAATACTCTACTCTTTGGTATTGATTGCTACCAACTTGAGCATTTAATTCACCATTAAATGACTTTCCTTGAACATAATCTTGTCCTACATTATTGCCATCTAACCATATATATACTTTGTATTTATATGTAGTATTATTTCCAGGTATTCTTTCTTCTAATATAGTTAACTCTCCTCCGTTAGTAGTACCACTAAAATTACCATTCTGATATGTACTGTATGTTGATCCATTATTGGTGCTTCTTTCAATCGTATATTTAAAATCACTTATTGCAAGTTCACTATCGATAGTATTAATTTTATAGAATAACCTAAAACTTTTTTCGATACTACTGGCATTAACAGCTGTAACATTTGAATAAGTCCCACTAGAATATGCTGTTTGTGGAGTAATTGTTGCATTAATTTGATAAGGACTAAGTGTTACTTGAACATTATTAATATCCCCTACTGTTAAAACCATTGCTGTTTTATTACTAGCATAACTTAACCACGCAAATGTTCCAACTAAAAGAATTATAAATACAATTATTACCAAAAATAATATTGGTTTAGTTTTAACTACATTATTACTATTCATAACTACACTCTCCAATTACTATAATTATTATAACACTTATAACATAAATAGTAAATAAAAGAGCAAATATTATTGCCCTTAGTTATTTTCATCAGCAGTTACAGTATATTCAGTATCTTTTGCCCTACTTCTTAAATATCTATCAATAGATGCAGCTTTTCTACCACGATATCTAGTACAAAACGTTGCTATAATTTTAAAATCTTCAACAACAGTTGTTGGTGAATTATCTAGTGATGATATATTTAACAAAGCAATTTCAAAAGAACACGAAATTTCTTTATCATAAAATTCTTCATCACTAATTTCACCTAAATTAAACCTACTAACCACAGTAATTTGTGGTGGTATTTCAACGTAAAGAGGATTTCTATCTATAACTGCTAAAAGTGTTAATCTTTTCGACCTATCTCCATTACAAAATATTGAATAAAATTGATTTAGTGTTAAGCCATCTGCTTGCTCAAACTCAAATAATTTACAATTATTCCCATCAAAATTTTTCCAATCATTTTGTTGTAAATATTTAAAATAATAGTCATCCATAACACATATAAAAAACTTTAAAGCTGGAATATCGTATGATCCATCTACCATAACAAAACCTCCTAATGTATATTATTATAACATAATACTATTGTTTTTTAACATTAAAATTTATTCTTTTTTCTTCAATTACTAATGGTCTTTTCATTATTCTAGCATTAATATTTAAAATATATTCTCCTAAAAAACCAATAAAGAATAATAATATAGAACCAATAAAGAATTGTCCTATTAATACTGGAGCTATTCCTGCAAGAAATCTATCCCAATATATTAATTTTAATACTAAATATACCATTCCAATAATAAAGCTAAAGAATGCTAATATAAATCCACTAAATGTAGCTATTCTCATAATACCTTTAGTATATGAAGTAATGCCTACCATTCCAGCATCATATAATGAATACCAATTATTTTTTGAACGGCCATATTTTCTTTTTTCTTGAACATATTCTATTTCTTTTCTTTTATATCCAAGTTCCGCTACAATTCCTCTTAAATATGGTTGAGTATCATCTAATGATTTTAATATCTCAATAAATTTTTTGTCATATAATCCAAATCCTGTAAAATGTTCTATTTGTTCTACTGAAGAAAATTTCTTAATTAACTTATAATACATTGTTCTAAGTAAATATACAATTTTATTTTCTTTACTCTTCGTTTTAATACCAATAACTATCTTATAACCATTTTCCCATTCTGATACAAACTGATGAATCATATCAATTGGGTCTTGGAAATCAGCACATAAAAGAATTGTAGCATCTCCTGTTGTCTGCATAAGTCCATAATATGGAGAATTAAATTGTCCAAAGTTTTTAACGTTGAATATAGCTTTAGTTTTTTTATCTTTCTTGCATTCTTCTTCAATTAATTCTCTAGTATTATCGATGGAATAATTATCGATAAATATTATTTCATAATCATAATTAGCTAGATTATTTTTAAATTCTTCTTTTATTGCCTTACATAAAGGTTTTATATTTTCTTCTTCATTAAATGTTGGTATAAGAATACTAATTTTCTTCATTTTTACTTCTCTTTTCTATTATTTCTTCTATTCCCTTATTAAATTCTATTTCTGGATACCAGTTAATCTCATTCATAAGTTTTTCTACTGATGGATTAATACTTACCATTCCTGTTTCTGGATATGGAATTATTCCATAATTAATTTTACTTTTAGATTTAGTAACATAATATATTTCATCAATATATTCTTTTAACATTCGTGTATCGGTACTTCCAAAATTATATATTCCACCATTATTAGTTTCTTGTAATAAAGATAATCCTCTTACTGCATCTTTAATATTTAAATAATTCCATGTCTGTTTGCATTCAGTTAGATTCAGTTCTTGATTATTTAACATCTTATCGATAGCACTCATTACTAGTGTATTTTCATAGTCTCCTACTCCGTATAGACTAAAGAATCTTGGTTCAATAAAGATTATTTTATTCTTTTGACAATATTCTTTAGCATAATCATAAAATTTTAATTTATATATTCCATACTCTGTTACCGGTTTTGGTGTCATATCTTCAGTAATTAATCCTGAATTAATTCCATATTCAGCTTGAGAACCAGCTGAGATAAATGTTTTGGTTTTCATTTTTTTAGCTACTTCTAATACCTTTAAAGAATTTAAATAATTATCTTGTTGAATTGATTTATCGTCTCGATCTTTACCTCTAGTTCCATTCCAAGCTAAATGATAAAAAATATCACATTTTATATTGATTAAATTAGGAAGTTTATCTATTTCATCCATATTTAATTCAATTATTTTTATTTTCTTAAAAGAAGCTAATTTTTCTTTATTTTTAGAATTTCTTCTAATAATGGCAACAATATTATAATCTTTTTTTAATAATTCTCTTATTAAATTAACACCAATAAAGCTTGTTGCCCCAGTTATACAAATATTTTTCATTTCTTACACCATCTATTCTGATAACATTTTAATTGCCGTTTCGACAATACCATCCGTATCATATCCATATTTATGATATAGATAATTAGCATGTCCAATAACTCCATATGTATCAGGTATTCCTAATACTGCATAATTAACAAGTAATTGATGTTTAGTAATAACTGAAGCTACCATAGAACCTAATCCCCCAATAATATTATGATCTTGAGCAACTATTATTCTTTTTGTTTTAGCAGTTTTAATAATTGCCTCTTCATCGATTGGTTTTAATGTATGCATATCTATAACCATAAAACTTTTATCTGTTTTCTCTTTAATTATTTCACTAGCCTTAATAGCATATCCTACGGTAACTCCACTAGCGATAATAGCTCCATCATTACCTTTAATTGGTATCTTAGCCTTTCCTATCTGAAATTTTTCTTTATCACTATAAATATTATCTACTGCTTCAGTAGTAATTCGAAAATAAATAGGATTTTCTTTCTTTACTGATACATCTAATAATTTCTTGGTTTCTACTTCATCACATGGTTCAATAATTACCATATTAGGAATTGATGCCATAATTCCCACATCTTCAATTCCCCAATGAGTAGGACCAGAAATACCACCTGATAATCCAGAATACACAGATATTAATTTAACATTCTTGTTGCCATAAGCAACATCTGTTCTAACCTGTTCTAGTGCTCTCATTGACATAAACGGAGCCATTGTAAAAGCATATGGTTTAAATCCCTCATAAGCTAATCCAGCAGCAAAACTCACCATATTTTGTTCAGCTATTCCTACGTTAAATACTCTATCTGGGTATTTTTCACAAAAAGATTTATTACGGCATGTTCCCATCAAATCGGCATTGACAATTACTACTTTATTATCTTTAGTCCCTATAACTTCCATATAGTTACCAACTACATCTCTTAAAAACGTCTTACTCATAATCTTTCCTCTTTTTTTCTAGACTAGCTAAAGCTTCTTGATATTGGGTATCATCTATTTTGCCCGCATGCCATCTTAGATTGTTTTCCATATATGATACTCCATATCCTTTTATCGTATGAGCAATTACTACTGTTGGTGTATCAGACTCTGGATTAGGAAGTTTATCCATAACATCAACTATTTCTTTAATGTCATTACCATTTATATCATATACATTCCAACCAAATGCCCTATACTTATTACCAATATCACCAAGCGCTGTTATTTCATCAACATATCCATCGGCTTCTAAATTGTTATTATCGATAAATACTACTAAATTACCCAATTTATATTTAACAGCATTCATTGCTGCTTCCCAAATAGAGCCTTC
>CAMZBG010000004.1 GCA_947304495.1 uncultured Clostridia bacterium
TTAATAATTAACACTCTTATTTATTTTAATATTGCTTTATAATAATTATTTTCAACTATCATCCTACTAATAGCCACTCTATTATTAACTATACTATTTATCTTATTAACATAATCATCTGTTACTTCCTCTTTAGCATCAAACTTACCTGTAGCTGCATGATATGTTCCTTTGTTAGTAACCCAAGATTTATCTTTAAAGATTGCTATTCCTTCTGTATTACTAAGAATATCTTTACCCATAATAATTCTTGAATCATAATCTACTCCAAATAAATTTAATACTGTTGGTAACACATCGATACTCATCCCTACTTTATCAACTTTTACCTTTTTCATTTTTTTATTATAGATAATAAGATTGTTACTATTAGCCTCAATCAAACTATCTCTTTTATATGTCGATAACATATTAATATATTCTATTGGTAAATTATATGGATAATGATCAGCCAATAAGACAAATACCGTATCATCTAACTTATTAGCTTCATCTAGTTTTTCCATAAGTGTTTCTAATGCTCTATCTAATTCTATCTGTGTAGCTATATATCCTCTTACTGCTTCTGGATAATCTAAATCATCAACCAATTTTCTATTTTTTAATGCTATACCATTCTCATTATAAGTATAATAGAAATGACCAGATACCGTCATATAATAAACCATAAAAGGCTTATCACTATTAACATAATCTGCTGATGTCACACTCATCATTTCAATATCACTTTGTGGCCATGTATTACAATTAATTCTTTTCTCAAGACCATTGTAACAACCTTGATAATTATTAAAGCCCAAATTATTTAAATAAACATTCCTATCCTGAAAATATGCACTATTATTATGATATGCATAAGTATTATATCCTAAACCTTTAAATAAATTTCCTAATCCATATGGATAATATGCACTTCCACTACGCCAAGAACCTAGTATTGTATTATCAGCATATAGTCCTGTCAAAGCTTGAAATTCACCACCAATTGTCGATAAATTATTTGATGTATAGAAATTTTCAAAATAGAATCCATCATGTACTAATTTATATAATGTTGGCGTATATTTCTCTGATACCGCTATTTCACTAAAACTTTCAGCAACGATAAACACCAAATTTTTACCTTCAAACATTCCAGTATATCTATTCTTTTTAGTACCTGTATCATTAGCTATATACTTATTGATTGTACCTACTCCACCAGATGTTTTACTAAAATCTATATCTAAAGTATTATAATCATATTCAAATATTTCATCGATATCTAATTCATTATCATGTGTCTTATCAACTTCAATAATCTTTTCATTAAATCCAAACACTAATCGTTCAACATCCAAAATAGTTGATGACATTACTCCTAATCTCTCAATATTTAATGAAACGTTATTATTTTCAAAATATAGATTATAAATAGAACCTATTTCCTTACCTTGAATAAATATATTAGCAATATAAATACCAATAGCAAAAACAAATAATGAAAGATATATCAATATATGTTTTAATTTTTCTTTTTCAAATTTTATTTTCTTTCTAAATACTATAAGTAATACTAATGGTAAAGCAAATAATATCAAAACATGTATATTCTGTAATATAGATATGACTATATTTTTACCAAATTTAAGTACCTGATCAGTTTGTTTAAGTAAAGTAACTGAAAAAGGAGTTAACAATACTTGATAAAAAACATAATACAACCCATACCAAACAAATAAAAATGTATATATAAAGTAAGTTATAACCCTATTTATTTTTTCATTAAAGACACTTGTAACTATACATATTAATCCCGCATTACACAAAGTAAATAAGAATATATTAATAATTGAAGATCTAAGATAATTATCATACATAAATAAATTAAATACTAAATCTAAATATAATAATGATAATAAAATATATAAATACTTCTTTAACTTCATACTACCCATCCTTTTTATTCAAAATACAAATCTTCAAATTCTTTAATTAATCCATCAAACATATCAATCGCATCATTGATAACTTTCTTATCAGTTAAATCTACTCCAGCTAATTTAAGTGAATCCAAAGGATTCTTACTTCTTCCACATTTTAAGAATGCTAAATAATCATCCGGCTTTAAACGACCATCTAATAATCTTGTAACTATTGATGATGCCGCTGATAATCCAGTTGCATACTTGTATACATAGAAATTATAGTAAAAATGTGGTATTCTTTCCCATTCATACCTAATTTCATCATCTACTACACAATTTTCTCCAAAATATACCTTATTTAATTCATAATATATATCACATAAAATATCGGCAGTAATGGGTTCATCATTACCAATCTTTTCATAAATTTTTCGTTCAAACTCTGAAAACATAGTTTGTCTATATACAGTTGCTCTAAACAATTCCATCATTCTATTTAAAATAAATAATTTTTCATTTTTATCATTACTATTTTTAATAACATATTTAGCTAAAAGCAATTCATTTACAGTTGAAGCAACTTCAGCTACAAATATTGAGTAATATCCATATTGATATGGATTATTCATTCTTGCAAAGTAACTATGTATTGAATGTCCAAGTTCATGTGCCAAAGTTGACATATCATCATACTTATCTTGATAATTTAACAATATATATGGATTCGTATCATAACTTCCACCTGAATATCCACCAGTTCTTTTTCCTTTGTTTGGATACACATCTATCCATCTGCTATTTATTCCGTTCTTTAAAATATCGATATAATCTTTACCTAAGATACTAAGAGCATTAATAACTGTTTCTTTAGAACTATCAAATGGATATTTAAAATTACTGCTACTTACCATATTTGCATATACATCATATAAATGAAGTTGATCTAATTTTAACGCCTTTTTCTTCAAATCATAATACTTATGTAATACTCCAATACGTTCATGTATAACCTTAACTAAATTATCATGTATTCCTATCCCTAATTCGTCACGATACATTGATTCTTCAATTGCACTTTTATATCCCCTTATATTAGCTAAAGTAGTCTCTTCTTTAACATTAGCACTAATCAAACTAGCAAAAACATTTTTATATTGCTTATAAATACCATATAAACTCTTAAATGCTTCTCGTCTAATATCCCTGTTATCTCCTTCAATATATATACTATATTTATTACAATCTAAAGGATATTCCTTACCATCAACACAAAAACTAGGAAATGACAAATCTGAATCCTTTAATAATTCATATGTATCATAATTATTACCTATAGCTTTACTTAAACTAGCTAGTAATCTCTCTTCTTTATCAGATAACGTATATTTTTTATATCTAAACATATTCTTAAAATATATTTCATATTCCTTTAATTTATCATTTCTTTTATAAAATGCTTCTAATGTGCTATAATCTAGTTTTAAAATACTCGTATCAACAAAATAAGTTTTCTTAATATATTCACTATATAAATTAGCTACTTCTTCACCTAATTCTTGATTCTTATTAATTCTCGTATCCTCATCTTGTAATAAACTTACATAAGCTTCTAATTTATCAATAATTCTATTCGTATTCATTACTAAACTTATTAATTCATATAAATTATCCGCATCATAAGTTATTCCCTCAAAAGTAACTATTTTATTAATATTTGCTTTTACTTTTTGAATATCTTTTCTAAACTCATCTAAGTTACTATAAATACTACTTAAATCCCATTTATATTGTACATCTACTTTTTCTCTTTCCATATTCATAGCCTCCAATATCATTATACAATAAATATTAAATATTTTCTATATCATAATTAATGACAAAAATTGAAAACAATAAATTAAAAAAGCAATAAAATTGCTTTTCTATACATTAAATCTAAAATAACAAATATCTCCATCTTGCATTAAGTAATCTTTTCCTTCAAGTCTCATTTTTCCGTTTTCTTTAACATCCTTTTCAGAACCATATTTTACTAAATCATCATAACTCATTACTTCTGCTTTAATAAAACCTTTTTCAAAATCTGTATGGATTATTCCAGCACATTGAGGAGCTTTTGTTCCTTTCTTAAATGTCCAAGCCCTAACCTCATCACTTCCTGCCGTAAAAAATGTTGCAAGGCCAAGCAATGAATATGTTTTTTTAATAAGCTGATCGAGTCCTGATTCAGGAATTCCTAAATCCTTCAAAAATGCATCCTTATCGTCATCATTAAGTTCTGCCAATTCACTTTCTATCTTAGCACAAATCATTACTACTTCACTATTTTCTTTTTTAGCATATTCACAAACCTGTTCATAATAATTATTACCACCATTAATAATATCATCTTCACTGACATTAGCTACATATATTATTGGCTTTAAAGTAATTAAATTAAAAGATTTAATTACCTCAATTTCCTCATCTGATAATTCCATTTTTCTTACTGGAATGTTCTGTTCTAACAAACTCTTTATTTTTCTTAGAGTATTAATTTCTAATAATTCTTTCTTATCCTTAGTCATATCAGCTTTTTTTCCTATACGACTAATACGATTATCAACAATTTCTAAATCTGACATTACAAGTTCAACATTTATAACTTCTATATCCCTAATTGGATCGACATTTCCATCAACATGAATAATATTCTTATCATCAAAACATCTAACTACTTCTACTACCGCATCCACTTCACGAATATGCGATAAAAATTTATTACCAAGTCCTTCACCAGTACTAGCCCCCTTAACAAGACCAGCTATATCAGTAAATTCATAAGTCGTAGGAATGGTCCTTTCTGGTATATACATTTCTTCTAAAACAGTAACTCGCTTATCTGGTACTGTTACTATTCCTACATTCGGATCAATCGTCGCAAAAGGATAATTAGCTGCTAAAATATTTTTTTTAGTAATTGCATTAAATAAAGTAGATTTTCCTACATTAGGTAATCCTACAATTCCTGCCGTTAAACTCACATGTATCACTTCTTTCTTTATGTATTATAACAAAAAAGACATATTTTAACAATATGTCTTCATTATTATAACATTACTCCGGTATTAAATCCAAGTGGAAGTCCAATTATATAAAATGCTAAAATCAATAATAACCATAATATTGAAAATCCAACTGCATATGGCAACATCAATCCCATTCCATCAGTAAGTGTAATTACATCTTTTTTTCTACTATTATATATTTGTAAAAATCCTAGTAAAATAACAAAATATGTAAATAATGGCGTTACCCCTTTGGTAGCACTATCAGCAGCTCTAAATACTGCCTGTGCGAATTCTGGAGTAAAAGAACTCTGCATAAACATTGGTACTACTATCGGTGACATTATAGCCCACTTAGTTGATAAAACTGGTACAAATATTGTACTTATACTTACTATAATAAACGTCAATATAATTAATACTAATCCTGTAAGTTGTAAATTTGAAAGGGCTTCTGATAATGAAGCTACTATAAATAAACCTATATTAGTTTCTTTAAATATCGTACAAAACTGAGCTGCAAAGAATATTAAAATAAGCAATGAAGCAAATCCCTTTAAATAATAACTCATTGAATTCATCAAATCCTTATTATTTTTAATTGTCTTTGTTCTAATTCCATATACAAGTCCCGTAAATCCAAACAAAGCAGAAAATATAAGTACAGATCCCTGTCTAAAATAAGAACCATCGCCAAATAATTGAGCTATATATCTCTTTTCTTTTAAATTAAGTAACAACCCTGAAAAAGGTAATCCTGGAATAATACAATAAGTTAAAAGTAACACAATTATCATCGTAAATAAAATAGATACTCCTACCCCTTTTATCTCTTTTTTAGTTACTTCACTCTCTAAATCTATTCCTTCATCTTCTTCAAGTGTATATTTTCCTAATTTAGGTACTACATATCGTTCAGTAATAATCATTCCTAAATATGAAATAGCTAAAGTAGCAAATACCATAAATATTATATTTCCTGATAAACTAACATGATAATTTTGATCCAATATTTTCGTAGCACTTTCCGTATAATTAATCAATATATTATCTACTCCATTAACTAAAATATTAGCTCCATATCCAAAAGAAATACCAGCAAATGCTGCACTAACCCCAGCTGAAGGATGTCTACCTAAATTCATAAATAAAATTGCTGCTACTGGTAACAATATAACATATCCAGCTTCAAAAAACATTGAAGATATTACACCAAGTAAAACTACTAAAAATGTAAATAATCGCTTAGATTTATTCTTAGTAATTATCTTAAAAAATGAATTTAAAAATCCAGACTTATATGCTACTCCTACACCCATAAGACCAACAATTAATGTACCTAATGGTGCAAAACTAGTAAAATTATTAAGCATATTACTAACTAAATACTGTATTCCCGTACGATTAAACAAATTATTAATTGTAACAATTTGCGTTTCTAATTCGCCAGTAACGGGATTGACATTATAATAAGTTGTCTCTAAATTAAGAATACTTCCAACACTACTTATTACCATTACTATCATTGTAAGAATAAATAAAAGTATCGCCGGATGTAATTTAAATTCCCTATTTTTCATATACTCTCCACCTTTTTAATCTTCTTATTAAATTCCATTCGTGGCATCATCACAACTCTACCACAATTAATACATTTAATTTTTATATCAGCACCAACTCTAACAACTTCAAACCGATTTGTTTGGCATGGATGCATCTTTTTCATAACAACAATACTTCCTAATTTATAGTCCATATCAAAGCCTCCGTATATTTTTATTATAACAAACAATCTATTCTAATGCAAACTAAAAAGAAAGAAAACTACTCATCATCTATGAGTAGCCAATCTTCACCTTTAAAAGGCTCATGACGTATTAAATCAGGATAATCTTGTTGTCTCATAACTTCAAATACTGCTATAGCAACTGAATTAGATACATTTAAACATCTAACATTATCTGAACAAGGTATTCTTATACATCTATCCAAATTATCTCTAAGTATCTTTTTAGGTATACCTGTACTTTCTTTTCCAAATATTAAATATATATTCTTATTTCTATCACTAAAATCAAATTCACTATGAGCTTTTTTACCATATCTCGTAAAATAATAATATTCCCCAATATTCTTATTACAAAAATCTTCCCAATCATCATATAAAGTATAATCAACTTTATCTAAATAATTGACCCCACTTCTTTTAACAACAGTTGATGATAACACAAAACCCATCGGTCTAATTATATGAAGTTTAGCATTTGATGCCGCACACGTTCTCATAATATTACCAGTATTCTCAGGAATTTCTGGTTCATATAAAACAATATTAACCATTTATTTCATCCTCATCATAAAAAGTAATACCATTAATATAATCTAAAACATAATCAGCATCATAATTATTCTGTTTAATATCCAATATACTTCTAACTATACCATTTTGAACAACCATAATTAATGGAACATCTATAATACTGCTAGAACCTACAAAATACTTATTTGCTAATTCGTTTGCTGTTTTTTTATTCTTTAATTCCGCCGTAATATCTAAATATAATAACTTTCTATCGATCTTATTATTCTTAAATAATCCCTTTAATTTCTTTTCAAATTCTCTTATTTCACTATTTTCAAGTACAGATACATATATAATCGTATCAGGATTTTCAACAAAATAATTATCTAATTCATTATAATTAATTACTTCCATATACTTATCCATTATTGGTCTATTTAATTTAGTCTCATTATATGCATCTACCCATAAATAAAAATAATATAAAAGAAACATACTTATAACAAACACTACACCTAAAATAATATAATTTTTTAAAGGTATCTCTCTAAGTTTTTCTTCATTATTCATTGATATCACCATCCATATTCATTTTAACAATTAATTATCAGTTTGTAAATATTAACTACTTTAATTTAATGTCTATTTTTGTTATAATAAATACATAAAGGATTGATAATTATGAAAAATATATTTAGTGAAACTTATGAATCGCTTGAAAAATATTTTATTGAAATTGGCGATAAAAAATTTAGAGCAACTCAATTATATGATTTCTTATATAAAAAAAGAATATTTGACCTAACTAAAATGAACAACATTCCCAACACCACTAAAGAAAAATTAAATCATGATTTTGACTTTTCATTTATTAAAATTATTAAAAGACAAGAAGACACTGACGTTAAAAAATACTTATTCGAACTTAACGATGGTGCTCGCATTGAATCTGTCCTAATGCACCATAATTATGGTGTAAGCATATGCGTATCTAGTCAAGTTGGTTGTAATATGGGATGTGCTTTTTGTGAAAGTGGCAGACTTAAAAAAGTTAGAAATTTAGAAACATATGAAATTGTTGAACAATTATTATTAATTGAAAAAGAAATCAAAGAAAGAATTACACATGTTGTAATTATGGGAATTGGAGAACCATTTGATAACTATAATAATGTTATGAATTTTATCAGAATCATTACTTCAAATAAGGGTATTGATTTAGGTTCACGCCACATAACCGTATCTACCTGTGGTCTAATTCCTGGTATTGAAAAATTTATGAATGACTTTAATCAAGTAAACCTAGCTATATCGTTACATGCTCCTAATGATACCATTAGAAATAAAATTATGCCTATTAGTAAAGTATATAAACTTGATGATTTGATGAAAACAGTCAAAAAGTATATTAAACTAACCAATCGAAGAGTAACATTCGAATATATAATGCTAGAAAATGTCAACGATTCAAATGAATGTGCTAAAGAATTGTCTAAGTTATTAAAAGGAATAAACTGTTATGTTAATTTAATTCCCTATAATGAAACTGAAAATATTGACTTCAAGCGCTCAAAAAAGGTGCAAATTTTAGCATTTTATGATATACTTAAAAAGAATGGTATCGAAGTTACAATCAGAAGAGAATTTGGTGGTAACGTTGATGCCGCATGTGGACAGCTAAGAGCTAAATCCTATTAAGGAGGAATAAAAATGCAAACATTCTATTTTACAGATCCAGGTAAAGTTAGAGATCATAACGAAGACAATGTTACAATTATCAGTAATGATCAAAACGAATTTATCTTGGCTATTGCCGATGGTATGGGGGGACATAAAGCTGGTGAAGTCGCATCAGCTATTGCCATTGAACACGTAAAAAAATGTTTCTACGATATCCCAACAATCGGATCAAAAGAAGATGCCATCGAATGGTTAAGAAAAATTGTTAAAGAAATTAATGATCAAATTTTCGAATATGCCGAAAAAAATCCAGAAAGTAAAGGATTAGGAACTACCCTAGTAATTGCCATAAAAACTAATGATTACATTCTTTATGGTAACATTGGTGATTCATCAGGATATGTTATTAAAAATAATACCCTACACAAAGTAACTAAAGATCATACATACGTAGGTATGTTACTAACCAATGGAAGATTGACTGAAGAAACAGCCAAAAATCATCCAGGAAAAAATTTACTTACTCGTGCATTAGGAGCTAACAATCCAATTGAAATTGACATTTTCGATATTGATACTTCAGTTAAAGGACTATTTTTATGCAGTGATGGACTAACTAATATGTTAACTGATGAACAAATAGAAAGAATACTAAATAGTGACTTACCAATTGAAGAAGCCGTTGTAAAACTAATTAGAAAAGCTAATTCAAGAGGCGGTACAGATAATATATCTATAGCTTATCTCAAAAAAGAAAGTGGTGATGAATAATGTTATCAAAGGGGCAAAAAATTAACGAAAGATATGAAATCGTTAAAAATATTGGCGAAGGTGGTATGGCAAATGTCTACCTAGCAAATGATACTATCCTAGATAGAAAAGTAGCTATCAAAGTATTACGTGGTGATTTATCTAGTGATGATAAATTTATAAGAAGATTCCAACGAGAAGCACTTTCAGTATCTAATTTATCACATCCAAATATAGTTGAAGTATATGATGTTGGTGAAGAAGATGGTGAACACTATATCGTTATGGAATATATCGAAGGAAAAACCTTAAAACAATTATTAAAAAAACGTGAGTCCTTAACGTTATCTGAAGTAATTGATATTATGACTCAATTAACCGATGGTATTGCTCATGCTCATGAATCATATATAATTCACCGTGATATCAAACCACAAAACATTATGATTCAAGATGATGGCAAAATTAAAATTACTGATTTTGGTATTGCTATGGCCTTAAATGCCACCCAACTAACACAAACTAATTCTGTAATGGGAAGTGTTCATTACTTACCACCAGAACAAGCAAGTGGTAAAAGTGCTACCATTAAAAGTGATATCTATTCACTTGGTATCCTTATGTATGAATTACTTACAGGTAATGTACCATTTAAAGGCGATAACGCTGTAGAAATTGCATTAAAACATATGAAAGATAAAATTCCTAGCATCCGTAAACAAGATCCAAGTATTCCTCAATCTGTAGAGAATATAATCTTAAAAGCAGCTGCTAAGAATCCTCGTAATAGATATGATACTGCTAAAGAAATGCATGAAGATTTATTGCATTGCTTAGATGAAGATCATTTAAACGATAAAAAAATAACATTTGAATACCCTGAAAATGATCTTGATTCAACTACCCCAATTCCTACGACAAATATCAAAAAAAGAATTGAAAAGCCGGAAAAAGTTGAAGACAATACCGAAGAACTAGTAAAAGAAATAACAGCTGATGACCTAGAAGAAGAAACTGATGAAGAAGAAAATGAAGATGAAGATTTCTTTGAAGAACCAAAGAGAAAAAACACCCTTATTGCTATTCTAGCATCATTCTTCCTATTACTTTTAATCGCCCTAGCTATCTTCTGGTTAATAACTACCAAAGAAGTTGAAGATATCACTGTACCAAATGTTGTAGGTATCACTACTGAAGAAGCTATTGAAAAGCTAACAAAAGAAGGATTCACATATACAACAGAACAAAAGAATAGCGATAGTGTCGAAGAAGGCTATGTAATTAAAACATCTCCAAAAGCAGGAAGTACTAGAAAAAAAGGTGATACCATTACCATTATTGAATCTATTGGTGGTTCTTATCAATACCTAGAAAACTATGTTGGTAAAAATTATAGTGAAGTTAAAGCTAAATTAGAATTATTAGGTATCAACGTACTTGTTGAAAAGAAAGATGTTGAAGATAAAGAAAAATATAAAGGAAAAGAAAATATTATTATTGAACAATCACCAGCATTTGATGAAAAAGCAGAAAAGAAATTAATTGAAAAAGGTGATACCATTACCATATATATTCCAAACATTGTTGACGAATATCCAGATATGGTAAGTGAAGGATGGAATTTATCAGATATCCAAGCATTTATTAAAGAATATAAATTAAATTTGAGTGTAACTGATAAAAATAATAACGTTATTCCTGAAAATAAATATAACGACTTTAAAACAGCCGTAATCATTGAACAATCAAGACCTGCTGGTGATGCCATAATTGAAGGTATAACTTTAAAAGTAAAATTAAATGTTACATATGAAACAGAAAACAAAGAAGAAGAAACTGAATAATTAAAACAAGGAGTACTATATGAAAGGTAAAATTATCAAAAATATCAGTAATGACTACACAGTTGCTGCTGATGGTAAATTATATATCTGCAAACCAAGAGGTAAATTCCGTAATAACGAAATTACCCCACTTGTTGGTGATATAGTAAATTTTGATGAAGTCAATAATTATCTTTTATCGGTAGAGCCAAGAAAAAACGAATTGATTCGCCCAAGTATTGCTAACATTGATGTCGCAGTCATTGTTACTAGCGTCAAAAAACCAGATTTAGATACTTATTTATTAGATAAAAATCTTACCATTATTTCATATAATAATATTACTCCAATAATCTATTTTACTAAATTAGATTTACTAAATGATGACGAAAGAAAAAAAATAGATAATTATATTAATTATTATCAAAAAATAGGTTATTTAGTAGCCACTAATAAAGATGAATTAATGAAATTAATCAAACATAAAACCGTAGTTTTTACTGGTCAAAGCGGTGCCGGAAAATCTACGCTATTAAATAAAATTAATCCTAATTTAGAATTAATAACTGATGAAATTTCAGAAGCTCTAGGTAGAGGTAAGCATACCACAAGACATACTGAACTATATGATATAGATGGAACATTCATTGCAGATACACCAGGATTTTCTAAAATTGACTTTCATGGTATGTCAAAGATTGATATCAGAGATAATATGAAAGAATTCTTTGACAATCTAGAACACTGCAAATATGATGACTGTATGCATATTTCTGAAGATGGTTGCTTTATAAAAGAAATGCTAGCTAAAAATGAAATACTAATAAGCCGTTATAATAACTATAAAAGTTTTATAGAAAGGTGATTATATAATGAAAATATCTACTACCATATTAACTGCTAAAGATAGAATTGCCAGTGTCAAGTTGCTAAATAAAACAGATACTGATTACATTCACATTGATGTCATGGACAATATATTTGTTCCTAACTATCAAATGCCTATTGACGAAGTTAATAATTTACTAAAAGTTACTGAAAAACCATTTGATATTCATCTAATGGTTGAAGATCCAGAATCATTTATTCAAAATTTAGATAAAGGAAATATTGATTCAATAACAATTCATTTAGAAATAAAAAAAGATATTGACCATTTAATCAACTTAATTAAATCATATAACTACCATGTTGGTATTGCTATTAAAATGGATACAGATCCCAATCTACTAGATAAATATCTAGATAAAATTGATTTTGTTCTCGTCATGAGTATTATACCTGGATTTGGTGGCCAAAAATTTAATGATAAAGCCATCGAACAAATAAAAGCCATAAGAAGTAAAAATAGTAATATTCTTATATCGGTAGATGGTGGTATCAATAATGAAACTATTGAAAAAATAAAATACCTGGCTGATACGGCTGCTGTCGGTAGCTATATAACAAATAGTGATAATTATCAAAAAGCAATTGATTCATTAAGAAATTAGTTGCTTTTTTTATGTTTTAAAATCGTATTATTACCTCATAATATTCATAGAATACATTAGAAAGGTGATTATATGACAGATAGTTTTAATGAAGAAGCACAAGAAATATTAACAAAAGCAAAATTAGAAATGTTAGAACTAAAGCATCCTTATGTAGGAACAGAACACCTAGTATTAGCAATTTTACATACAGAAAATGAACTAACAAAAAATCTAAGTAAATATAATCTAACATATGAATCATTCAAAACAGAAATTTTAAAAATTATTGGCAAAGGCACTAAAAAAAGTGATTTTTTTCTTCATACACCCCTATTAAAAAAAGTAATTGAAAATGCTATTATTGATAGTAAAGATAACAATCATGGTATTGTTACCATTAACCATTTATTCTCTGCACTTTTAGATGTTGGCGAAGGAATAGCCATACGTATTTTTATAGGAATGAATTTAGATCTAGATTCAATGTACGATGAATTCACATCAAAAATATATGAATCAAGAAATAATAATAAAAAATTACTCATTGAAGAAATAGGTACAAATATTAACAAAAAAGTTAAACAAAAAGAAATAGATCCTTTATTTGGAAGAAATAAAGAAATAACTAAAATTGAAGAAATATTGTGCCGTAGAACCAAAAACAATCCTTTATTAATTGGTGAACCAGGAGTTGGTAAAACAGCTATTATTGAAGGATTAGCAACACTAATCGAAGAAAAAAAAGTACCAAACAAATTACAAAACAAAATAATAATCTCTATTGATATGGCATCGGCCGTTGCTGGAACAAAATATCGCGGTGAATTTGAAGAAAGAATGAAAAAAATACTTGAAGAAATTGAAGAACATGATGAAATAATTCTCTTTATTGATGAAATACACACCTTAATAGGAGCCGGAGGAGCTGAAGGTGCCATCGATGCTTCTAACATCATTAAACCAGCACTGGCAAGAGGTAAAATACGTTGCATTGGTGCTACGACTAAAGATGAATATAAAAAACACTTTGAAA
Source organism: uncultured Clostridia bacterium (assembly GCA_947304495.1). Next base: position 14,018 of record CAMZBG010000004.1, read on the forward strand.
AAGACAAAGCACTAGAACGAAGATTTCAAATAATTAATATTGAAGAACCAACAATTGAAGAAACAAAAGACATTATCTTAGGAATAAAGCCCATATATGAACAATATCACAACGTAATAATAAGCAATGAAACTGTTGATAAATTAATATTTCTAACCGAAAAATATATATATAATCGATATCGTCCAGATAAACAAATAGATATATTAGATGAAGTATGTAGTAAAGTTAATATAACCAACAACAAAGATTTAACATTATTAAACAATAAATTAAATGATATAAAAAACAAAAAAGAAGTATCAATTAAAAATAATGATATTAAAAAAGCATATGAACTAAAAATTAAAGAATCGGAATACGAAAAATTACAAAAAATTAACAATGAAAAAAAAGAAGTAACTATAACAGATGTTGCCTTAGTAATAAGTAATAAATTAAATATTCCTATTTATGAAATATTAAAAGATAATAAAAAAATTATCAAAGAAATAGAAACGACTCTTAAAAATAGTATTATTGGTCAAGAAATAGCTATTAATGAATTAATAGACATCACTAAAAAAATTAAACTAGGTTATAAAGAAAATAAATGCATCTCCTTCTTGTTTATTGGACCAAGTGGTGTTGGTAAAACAAAATTAGCAACTACGTTTGGCAATATCATCAGTAAACAAAAACCCCTACGCTTTGATATGTCAGAATATGCAGATAGTAGTGCTATAAGTAGATTTATAGGCTCAAATCCAGGATATATTGGCTATGATGAAAACAAATATGCCCTAAGTATAATAAAAGATAATCCTAATTCTGTAATTATCTTAGATGAAATAGATAAAGCAAACCCTAAAATAATCAATCTATTATTTCAAATATTAGAAGAAGGAAAAATCAAAGATAGTAAAAATAACATAATTAACTTTAACAATAATATAATCATAATGACCTCAAATATTGGTGGATACACCAAAAATATTGGATTTAATGATAACACTAATAGTATTAGTAATGAATTGATTGAAACCTTTGGTATCGCCTTCATAAACAGAATTGACAATATTATAAAATTTAATACATTAAATAAATCTAACATAAAAAAAATAATTAATATCGAATTAAATAAATTAAAAGAAAAATATTCAAATATCACTATTAACATAAATGATAATGTTATTAAAGAAATTATAGATTCATCTAATTACAAAGAATTAGGAGCCAGAAAAATACCTAAAATTATCGATAATAAAATAGAAAATATAATTATTGATAACCTAATTATAAATACAAACAAAATAAATATAGATTCCATTTTTTCAAAGTAAGTGATATAATACTCCTTGGTGATAATTATGCAAGAATCATACCATAATTTATGTATAAAAGAACTAAATAAAATTAATAAACCTCAAAAACTACTTCTTCATAGCTGTTGTGCTCCATGTAGTTCATGGGTAATAACATTCCTAACACAATTTTTTGATATAACTATTCTATATTATAATCCCAATATATCACCAAAAAGTGAATATGAAAAAAGAAAAAAAGAACAAATTAGATTAATAAATAGTATAAAAAAAGTAAATAAAATAGATATAATAGATTGCGACTATGATAATGACATATATGAAGAAAGAATTAAAGGATATGAGGAATGTCCTGAACGTGGTGCTAGATGCACAATATGTTTTAATTTAAGATTAGAAAAGACAGCAAAAATAGCTAAAGAAAACAATTATGATTACTTCTGTACGACCCTAACAGTAAGTCCATATAAAAATGCCAATCTAATAAATGAAATTGGTAAAAAACTAGAAAAAGAATATGGAATAAAATGGCTATATTCTGATTTTAAAAAACAAAATGGCTATAAAAATTCAATTGAATTATCCAAAAAATACAATCTATATAGACAAAATTATTGTGGCTGTAAATACTCTAAAAAAACTAATATTCAAGATTAAAAAAAGGAACTATGTTCCTTTTTATCCTGCTATTTTGAAATATTGCCATACCTCATATCCTAAAAATACACATGCTGCCAAGAAGAATACTATGGCTATTACAATAAAGAATTTATTATTAGCAAAGCCTCCAGATTTTGGTGCACTTTCAATTGGTGTAGTAGGCTCAGTAGTTGCTGGTGCTACAGGTTCAGTTGGCTCATCTTGGCCAAATTCTCTAATAGATTCAACATCATTTACTGGTACTGTACCATCATTGCTAACTTCTCCTAAAGCAATGTTTAAATTTGTCTCTTTAGAGCCATCCAAAACCAAATCGCTTGTTTCAGTAACTGTAGGTTCTACCATTGGTGCTGGCTCTGGAACCACAGGTGCTGGTGCCTCAGGTTGTGGATTTTCTACAACTGGTGCCACTTCAGGTATCACAGGTGTAACTGGTGGTACTGGTATAGTTGGGGTTGTTGGCTCTGGTTGTTGAACTGGTACTACAGGTGTTGGCTCAGTAGTTGGTTGACTTTCAACTGGTGCTACAGGAGTAACTTCTGGCATTACAGGAGCTACCTCAGGTGCAGCAGGAACAACCACTTCAGGTGCTACTGGTTCAGGCTTAGGTTCCTCAACGAAACTATCCATAACTTCTTGAATAGATGGAACTGGTTGAACAGTATCATCCTGAGGTTCAATCTCAGGCATTTCAACAACAGGTTCAACTGCCTCAACTTCTGGTACCTCTCTAACATTATTAACCTTATAAAAATTCTCCCCAACTTTAGTAACTGATTTTTTTACAGTAGAAATGTATGTTTTACCAACATTGATATTTTGTTCCTTATTAAACAATACTGATCCTATATTTACAATTTTTCCATCAGATAAAGTAACAACACCATTTGTTTTTTCTTCTGATGTATCGATTGAATGTTTAATAAGCTCTTTAACAATATCAGATAATTTGTTTTTCTCCATAGTATCTTCAATATTCATCATATTTGAAGTACCATCATTATTTTTAACTAATTTAGAAATGAATATATTATCATTTTCTCCATCTCTTTCAATTGAATAAACAACATAATCACTACCATCAACATCGATTTTACACATAACATCGGCTTCTCTATCAATACCATGTTCATCAATTACTTTAACATTTTTACTTTCCATATTTCCTCCTAAATAGGTATATTACGTAATTTATATACCTACACTCCTACTATTAAAACAAGTATATCATATTTTTTTAACATATTCAACAATTTTTATTAATAAAAGAAACATAATTTAATCATTACGTTTCTCTTCTTTTTTATTTAATTCTTTAACCAATTTCATCTTTTGCTTATTTGCTCGCTCATACTCTTCTACCCTACTACGCATAATACCTATTTTTATCTTATTCCCTATCATTTTATTTTCCATATCATCTATCTTAGAAATTACCTCACGATACTGCAAAAAATCGCCGTGATACTGTCTAAATTTATGATTATATTCCACCTTTAATCTAACGATATCTTCCAAACTAGAATCTATCATTCTATCAGTCAAATCAAGATTACTAGTTGCTTCATTCAAAGCATTTGCATAATCGATAGCTTCATACTCTATTCTTCTTACCTCTTCCCATTTCAAATCTTTTTTTAAATTAGTAAGTACATTTCTTGTAACCAAAGTCTCTGTAGCTATCGCTGGTACTACCCCTTTAAGCGGATTAAGCATAAGTAAATTTAAATATTTAAATGAAGTAAATAAAAATTTACCAAACCCTTTAAGTCTATAACTATCAACTTCATGTGAGCTAATCTTAGAAATCTCTTTTTCCATATCTTCTAACATTGCATTTTGTTCTTTTACAAAACTATTATACGAAGCATTAACTCTATCAACACTATAGACATCATTTCTAAGCTTATTAAAATCAATATCCCTATCTTTTAATTCTAATTCCTTTTTCTCTTTTTCAATTTGAAGATTCTCTGTACTTTCATGTATCTTATCTATTTCTATATATAAATATTTATATACATCTAATAATTTATAATCTTCAACCGTAGCAATGACTTCATTACGTTCAAACTTATTTTTAAGTTCAATAATATTATCAATTAATTCATGATTATCGATTTCTAATAAATATTCAAAATCATAATTATCTCTTAGATAATCATACTGCATCTTCAATTTATCAATTTTAGCTAATATCTTTTTAACCTCAGCCAAATTTTTACGACATTCATCCAATTCTTTTTCATCGTTGTCAACCTCACTTAAAATATATAACTCGCTCTCAAGTATTTCTAATTCATTGACAACTTTAATTAAATCTTTTTTAATTAAATCGATAATTTTTTTCTCTAATATTTTAACACTATTATCAGTTAATTCTGTAGTGGTTTTAATATTATTTTCTGTCTCTTTATTGCTAAATATATTTTTAAATAAAGGAATACCATTAAATACATTTTGTTTCCTTTGTGGAAAAGAAACATTCTTTTTATCTATATCTACACTATCATTTTGATAACCATTATCATTTGACAATCCATCTTCTACATCCAATAAGGATTTATGCTCATCGCGAATAACAGCCATCTGCTTCTCTTTAATTAATGAAATATCTATCTTATTAATAGCTTCTATTTTTTTCCTACGACGTTCTTTAATATTACTCTCTTCAGGGGGCGTAGGTACACTAACATTTGCTGATTTCTTATTATCCTTTGGTTTATCAAATACATTATCAATTACCACCATAGGAATTACAGCCATGACTTTTAAAATGTTTTTATATGCCTCTTCAGCATCTTCATTTTTTCTCTTATATATCCTATTTCTACGAATTTTATTGAGTCTATCAGCAAATCTACTTCTTTTGCCTGTTCCATTATTTGCCATAACACACCTCCTCATTAATATTATTATATATTAGAAAAAGGCTTTATCCAAGCCTTTTTACTTTAATCTAAAAACTTTTCTTCTAATACTTCTGCTGGCTCATCATCAAAGAATTCTTTCTCCAATGTGTAACCAATATCCATATATTCTTTAGCTCCAGTTCCGGCTGGTATTAATTTACCAATAATTACATTTTCCTTAAGTCCATGTAATTTATCAACTTTTCCTTTTACTGCAGCTTCTGTTAAAATTCTTGTAGTTTCTTGGAATGAAGCAGAAGCTAAGAATGAATCAGTCTGTAAACTAGATTTTGTTATACCTAGAAGTATAGGTTGACCAATTGCTGGTTTCTTACCTTGCAAAATAACATCTCTATTACCCTCAGTAAACTTATGAATAGATACGACAGTACTTGGCAAGAAGTTTGTATCTCCAGAATCCATGATTCTAATTTGTGAAATCATTCTTCTAGCGATAAGTTCAACGTGTTTATCATTGATATCAACACCTTGACTACGATATACTTTTTGTACTTCTTTAAGTATATATTGTTGTACCGTATTAGGATCTGTTACCATAAGTAATTCTTTAGGACTAACATTACCTTCAGTAAGTCTATCTCCAGCAACAACTTTATCACCTTTTTGAACTCTAAGTTTAGCTCCGTATGCAGTTAAATGTTCTCTAACTTCATTAGCATTTTTAATAAATATCTTAGTTCTTCCCTTTTGATCTTCAATTTTTGAAACAATACCATCTATTTCAGCAATCAAAGCTTTACCTTTTGGTGTTCTAGCTTCAAATAATTCTTCTACACGAGGAAGACCTTGTGTAATATCCTCACCGCCAGCAACACCACCAGTATGGAATGTTCTCATGGTTAACTGCGTACCTGGTTCACCAATAGATTGTGCACCCATTGTACCAACAGCCTCACCTATTTCAACGATATTTCCTGTTGCTAAGTTTCTACCATAACATTTACAACATACACCATGATCAGTTCTACAAGTAAGAACAGTCCTAATTTCAACTTCTTCAATACCTGCAGCAATAATCTTTTCTGCAATATTTTCAGTAATATATTCATTTTCTTGAGCAATTACTTCTTTTGTTTCTGGATTTATAATCTTCTTATTAGTAAATCTACCAAGAATTCTATCATAAAGTGGTTCAATAATACCATCTTTATCATCCTTAAATGCAGATACTCTAACACCTTCAGTGGTACCACAATCATCTTCTCTAACAATTAAATCTTGTGCTACATCTACAAGTCTTCTAGTCATGTAACCAGAGTCTGCAGTTTTAAGAGCCGTATCGGCACTACCTTTTCTAGCACCATGTGTAGATAAGAAGAATTCAGAAACTGAAAGTCCATCTCTAAATGATGACTTAATAGGAATTTCAACTGGTTGACCATTTGGTTTAGCCATTGTACCACGCATACCTGCTAACTGTACAAAGTTTGAAATAGATCCACGAGCTTTAGAGTTCATCATGATGAAAATTGGATTATCTTCATATTCTTCACTCTTAGCATAACTTTCAAGTTCTTTTTCAATATCTTTCTTAGCTTTATCCCAAATAGATATTACCAAATCAAATCTTTCTTTTTCAGTAATTAAACCTCTTTGATATTGTTTATTTACCTTCTTAACCTCAGCCTCACTTGCCTCGATTATAGCATCCTTATTCTTACTAGCAACAACATCAGCAGCTGATATTGTAATTCCAGAATAAGTTGAATACTTAAATCCTAAATCCTTAAGTTTATCTAGCATTATAGATGTCTCAGTAGTTCTATATTTCTTAAACATCTGAGCAATAATTTTCTCTAATGTACCCTTATTAAACGCTGTTGCTTTAGGAATTTCCTTAATTTTTTCAGGAATATTTTCCCCTTGAGCAATAAAGTATTTATTTGGAGTATATTTTTCAATATTTTCATCACTTGGTTCATTAATATATGGGAATGAATCAGGTAATATTTCATTAAATATTAATTTACCAACAGTAGTAACTAAATATTGATTTTTATGACTATCTAAGAATACTTTATGCTTAAATGAATTAACAGGAACTACAATTCTTGTATGTAGATCTAATTCTCTCCTATTATATGCCATTAAAGCTTCATTTGCATTCTTAAATGCTCTACCTTCACCTTCTCTACCAGGTTTTTCCATTGTAATATAATAGTTGCCCAATATCATATCCTGGCTAGGTGTTACAATAGGTTTTCCGTCCTTTGGACTTAAAATATTGTTTGCACCTAACATTAATATTCTAGCTTCAGCTTTTGCCTCTTCAGATAAAGGTACGTGAACAGCCATCTGGTCACCATCGAAGTCAGCATTAAATGCTGTTGTAACTAGTGGATGTAATCTAATTGCTTTACCTGATACTAATTTAGGCTCAAATGCTTGAATACCTAATCTATGAAGTGTAGGAGCACGATTTAACATAACTGGATGTTCCTTAATTACTTCTTCAACTATATCCCATACCTTTGGATCTCTAGTATCAATCATCTTCTTAGCTGATTTAATATTATTAGCAATTTCTTTACTTACTAAACCATTAATAACGTGTGGCTTAAATAATTCAAGTGCCATTTCCTTAGGAATACCGCATTGATACATCTTTAAATCTGGTCCTACGACAATAACAGAACGTCCAGAATAGTCAACACGTTTTCCAAGCAAGTTTTGACGGAAACGTCCTTGCTTACCTTTTAACATACTAGATAGAGACTTTAATGCTCTGTTTCCAGCACCGGTTACACTTCTTCCTCTTCTACCATTATCAAACAATGAATCGACAGCTTCTTGAAGCATTCTTTTCTCGTTTTGAATGATAATTGAAGGTGCATTTAACTCAACTAATTTCTTTAAACGATTATTTCTATTTATTACTCTACGATATAAGTCATTAAGATCTGAAGTAGCAAATCTACCACCATCCAATTGAATCATTGGTCTTAATTCTGGTGGAATAACTGGTAGTGCTTCCAAAATCATCCATTCAGGTCTATTTCCTGATTTTTCGAATGAATCAAGTACATCCAATCTTTTAACAAGTCTAACTTTTCTTTGACCTGTTGCCTCCTCCAATTCTTTTTGAAGTGTTTCTATTTCCTTAGTAACATCTAATTCACTAAGAAGTTCTTTAATGGCTTCAGCACCCATACCAACTCTGAATGTATTACCATATTTTTCATAATAAGCTCTATATTCTTTATCAGATAATGTTTGCTTTTTAATTAAAGTAGTAGCTCCTGGATCTAATACTACATAAGAAACGAAATAAATTACTTCTTCCAAATCTCTTGGTGACATATCAAGACACAAACCAATATATGAAGGAATTCCTTTTACAAACCATATATGACTTACTGGTGTAGCAAGTTCAATATGACCCATTCTTTCTCTTCTAACTTTTGATTTTGTAACTTCAACGCCACATCTATCACAAATAATATTTTTATATCTTAATCTTTTATATTTTCCACAACTACATTCATAATCACGTGTTGGGCCAAAAATCTTTTCACAGAACAAACCATCTCTTTCTGGTTTTAAAGTTCTATAATTAATAGTTTCAGGTTTTAATACTTCCCCATAACTCCATGATCTAATATCATCTGGTGATGCAATTCCTATTTTTAAAGCTTTAAACTTATTTGCTTCTAACATTAGAAATCACCTCCCATATCATCATCGACATAGTCTTCTAGACCATCTCCATACTCATCTGGTAACAAATCTTCACCAAAATCACTATCATCATCATAATCATCTTCAAGTACATCTTCCTCATCAGTAGCTTCAGCAAATAATTCTGGTTTTGTTATTTCTTCAGATATTGGCATATCTTCATCTTCGTCATCTTTTTCAAGATCCTTAATGCTTACAACTTCATCATCATTATTAATAACTGAAATATTTAAACCTAATGCTTGGAATTCCTTAATCAATACTCTAAATGATTCAGGAATACTTGGATCTGGCAATCCTTGGCCTTTAACTATAGATTCATATACTTTTACTCTACCAATAACATCATCTGATTTATAAGTAAGTATTTCTTGAAGTACATGACTAGCACCATATGCTTCCAAAGCCCAAACTTCCATTTCACCAAATCTCTGTCCACCAAATTGTGCTTTACCACCAAGTGGTTGTTGAGTAACTAATGAATATGGACCAGTAGCTCTAGCATGTAATTTATCATCAACCATGTGATGCAATTTAATCATATACATTACACCAACGTTAATTCTACTATCAAATGGTTCACCAGTACGACCATCATATAATATTGTTTTACCATCTGGTTCCATACCTGCTTCTTCCATCATCTTAGCAATATCATCACGCTTTGCACCATCAAGTACTGGTGTAGCTATATGAACACCTAATTTCTTACAAGCCATTCCCATATGTAATTCTAATATCTGTCCTATATTCATACGTGATGGAACACCTTGTGGATTTAACATAATATCTACTGGTGTACCATCTGGCAAATATGGCATGTCTTCTTGTGGTAATATAAGTGATATAACACCCTTATTACCATGACGTCCAGACATTTTATCGCCGACTTGAATCTTTCTCTTTTGAATTATATATACTCTAATAACTTTAGATACACCACTTGGCATTTCATCATTATCAGCTTTTGTATATATCTTAACATCATGTACAATACCATCGCCACCATGTGGAACAGTAAGTGATGAATTTCTTACTTCTCTAGTCTTTTCACCAAAAATAGCATGCAATAATTTTTCTTCACTAGTCAAATCTGCCATACCCTTAGGTGTAACTTTACCTACTAGAATATCTCCTTCTTTTACTTCGGTACCTATTCTAATAATACCATTCTCATCAAGATTCTTTCTAGCTTCTTCGCTTACATTAGGTATATCTCTAGTTATTTCTTCAGGGCCTAATTTAGTATCACGACATTGAATTTCATAGTCCTCAATATGAAGAGAAGTATAAACATCATCTTTAACTAATCTTTCATTCATGATAACAGCATCTTCAAAGTTATAACCATTAAATGTCATAAATGCAACAACAACATTTTTACCAAGTGCAAGTTCACCTTTATCAGTACTTGGTCCATCAGCTATAATTTGACCTTTTTTAACTTTATCGCCAACTCTTACTATTGGTGTTTGATTACTACATTCACCTTGGTTAGCTCTTTCAAATGTAACTAATGTATAAATATCTTCTGCTTTTGCATTTTTAACTACAATTTTCTTCGCATCAACATATGATACAACACCATCTGCTTTTGCTCTTACAACTGCACCACTATCACGAGCAGCTACATATTCAACACCAGTTCCTACAAAAGGAGCCTCAGTTGTTAAAAGTGGTAATGCCTGACGTTGCATGTTAGCACCCATCAAAGCACGTGTAGCATCATCATGTTCCAAGAATGGAATCAAACTAGTTGTAATAGATACAACTTGTTGTGGTGATACATCGATATAGTCAACTTGATCAGATGGAATAATAACATTTTCACCATTAAATCTACCAGCTACTTGACTATCTGTAATCATATCATTTTCATCAACATTAACTGTTGCTTGAGAAATATAAAAATCTTGTTCCTCAGAAGCTGTTAAATAATCAACTTGATCAGTTAATTTCTTATTTTCTACTTTACGATATGGTGTCATAATGAAACCATATTCATTTATCTTTGCATAACTAGCTAATGATGTAATAAGTCCAATATTTTGTCCTTCAGGAGATTCAATAGGACATATTCTACCATAGTGGCTAGCATTTACGTCACGAACTTCTACTCCAGCTCTATCACGAGAAAGTCCACCAGGTCCTAAAGCAGATAATCTTCTTTTATGTGTAAGTTCAGCAATTGGATTAACCTGATCCATAAATTGTGATAACTGACTACTACCAAAGAATTCTTTAATAACAGCTGTTACTGGTCTAATATTTATTAATGTTTTTGGAGTAACTGTTTCCATATCTTGAGTAGTCATTCTTTCACGAATAACTCTTTCCATTCTACTAAAACCAATCTTAAATTGATTCTGTAAAAGTTCTCCAACTTGTCTTATTCTTCTGTTTCCTAAATGGTCAATTTCATCATCATGTCCAATACCTTCCATTAAATTTAAATAATAAGAGACAGAAGCATAAAAATCTGATATTGTCAAAGTCTTTACGTTTATACTTTGATCATTACCAATAACTTTAACTTTCTTCTTAGGATTCAATGGTGAATATACATACAATACTTGAATCATATTCTTATCATTTAAATCAGTATTAATCTTTGCTTCTACCATTCCATATCCATCTTTTAGATATTTATCTAATTCCATTACTACATCTTTAGTAAGTAATGTACCCTCAGCAAATTTAACTTCTCCATCAACAACAACATCTTGAGCTAATACTTTTCCAACTAATCTATCAGTAATATTTAATCTTTGATTAAACTTATATCTACCTACTTTAGCTAAATCATATCTAAAATTATCAAAAAATCTAGTAATTAATTGGTTTTTAGAACTATCCAATGTTGTAGGTTCACCGGGTCTTAATTTTTCATATATTTCAATTAATGCTTCATCAGTATTTTTTGTTGAATCTCTTTCAATAGTATTCTTTAAATACTCATTATTATCAAATAAATCTAATATTTCTTTATCACTTGATAAACCAAATGCTCTAAGTAATGTAGTAAGAGGAACCTTTCTAGTTCTATCGATTCTAACATATAAAACATCTTTAGCATCAGTTTCATACTCTAACCAAGTACCTCTCGTAGGTATAATCTTAGATGCAAATACTGGTTTACCATTTTTATCTATCTCACGTGAAAAATATACACTTGGAGATCTAACCAATTGTGATACAACTACTCTCTCTGCCCCATTGATAATAAATGTACCATAATCAGTCATCAAAGGCATATCACCTAAAAAGATTTCTTGTTCCTTAACTTCACCTGTCTCGTTATTAAAAAGTCTTGTCTGAACTTTCAAAGGTGCAGCATAAGTAATTTGTCTATCTTTACACTCTTTAATTGAATATCTAGGTGTGTCAAATACATAATCATTAAATTCTAAAGATAAACTACCATTAAAACTTTCGACTGGAGAAAAATCTTCAAGTACCTCTTTAACCCCTTCTGTTACAAACCATTGATAAGATTCTTTCTGAATCGCCAACAAATCGTCTAATTCCAACGAATTTTTGATCATAGAAAAGTTTCTTCTCTTTCTATAATCACCACTTTGCTTTAACTTATAAGCCATTAATTTTTCACCCCAATACCATATATTTTTTTAAAGATCTACACGCCGAAAAAGACGTGTTACCAATATATAATGATAGCACCCCAGATGTAAAAAGTCAACGAATATTTTAATTTTTGTCACTTTTTTCACACTTTTATCAATATTATTTAAAAAATAGGTATTTTTTACCTATTTCCTAACATATTTATGTATCTTATATCTCATATTATTGTACACATTAACGGCCAATATAGTGTCATTCCATAGATTTTTATCAAAATTTGGAAAGAAAGAATCAGCCAAAGGTGCTTCATCGTCAATCTCTGTCAAATATAATGTATTAGCATAATCAATAAACACTCTATAGATTGTAGCTCCACCAATTATAAATACTTCCACTTCTGAATCAAGGTATTTATCAATTATTTCTCGCTCATCCTTAACAATATGTACACTATCGTCATCTTTACTTCTAGATAACACAATCATTTCTCTACCAGGTAATTTACCCGGTAGCGACTTATATGTATTCCATCCCATTACTATAGGATGCCCCCATGTTATATTCTTAAAAAAATTCATATCACCTGGTATTCTCCATATCAGCTTGTTATCTATACCAAGTTCTAAATTTTTACCTACCGAAGCAATCATACTAATCATATATACACCTTCAACGCAATTATATCATACATTTGACATTAAATTAACATTTATATAAATACTTATAGCAACAATTATCATTTAGCAGTATAATTAAATTGAGGTAAGAAAATGAAAAAATTAATAATTGTCAGACATGGCGAAAGTATATGGAATTTAGAAAACAAATTTACTGGTTGGACCGATGTTGGTTTATCAGAAAAAGGAATCAAAGAAGCAAAGGACGCCGGAATGCTATTAAAAGAAGAGGGATATACTTTTGATATTGCTTATACAAGTGTCTTAAAAAGAGCAAATGATACCTTATATTATATATTAGACGCATTAAATGAAAGAAATATTCCTATTGAATATAGTTATAAACTAAATGAAAGACACTATGGTGCACTTCAAGGTTTAAACAAAGAAGAAACAAAATTAAAATATGGCGAAGAACAAGTAAAACTATGGCGTAGAAGTGCCGATACCAGACCTCCCGCACTAACTAAAGATGATCCAAGATATCCTGGAAATGATCCAAAATATAAAGGTCTAACTGAAAAAGAATTACCATTAACTGAAAATTTAATCGATACAATCAAAAGAGTTACTGATTATTGGACAAATGTCATAGCACCAACCATAAAAGAAAACAAAAAAGTAATAATCGTAGCTCATGGTAACAGTTTAAGGGGATTAGTAAAATATCTTGATAATCTCTCAAATGATGAAGTTATAAATCTAGAAATAGCTACAGGAAGACCTATTTGTTATGAATTGGATGATAACCTTAAACCAATTAAACACTATTATATAGATGAAACTATCAATAGATAGTTTTTTTATAAAAAAAAGAAGAGCAACTTCTTAATTATCGTACTCTTCTAAATGGATTACCCTTAGGAACAGTATAAGTACTTATATCCTCTCTTTTAATTATTTTTACATATCCAGCAATTATCCAATCTAAATAATCTACCATATAATGAGATTCTACATTATATTTTAATGTTCCATCTGGAGAAATAGGTACTGTTTCAATCATATTAACCCAGCCCATTCTAGTATATTTTAATTCAATTGGAACGCAAATAACACTTTCAAATTCAACAGAATGATCTGGATAATTCCACATAGGATTCTGCATATAAGATTGATGATTGTCATTGTTTTGTTGAACTCTTCTTGGTTCAACAAAAGCTACTTCAGATGCCCCTTTAATCAGAGAAATATTAATAATATAACCAGGAACATATTCACGATTATCCAATTTTTCAATCAATTCTGGAATTGATAAATATTCATAGTTATCAAAATATATTTTTTCTCCAACCATCGTAAAATAACAACCATTTTCATCTTCTAACACTGAAATTGGGAAGCTAACTTTCTCATCTAAATCAAATTCTTCATCATGTAGATGATCATAATCTTTTTCTATATAACCTTCTACAAACTTAAGACCATTAACCGTAGAATCCAAGATTCCTTTATCAAAAATCCTAACATGACGTCCATCACGTAATTTATAGCTAAAAATCATATCATCCACCTCATTGTTAGTATTATAAAGATTAATCAACATAAAGTCAACAAAAAAAAGAGTCGCAAGACTCTTCTTTTAAACTACTTTAATTCAACAGTAGCTCCAGCTTCTTCAAATTGTGCTTTAAGTTGATCAGCTTCAGCCTTGTCAACGCCTTCTTTAACGTTTCCACCATTGTCAGCAATATCTTTAGCTTCTTTTAATCCTAAACCAGTAATATCTCTAACAATCTTGATAACAGCGATCTTGTTAGGACCTGCTGCAGTTAATACAACATTAACTTTTGATGGACCCTCTTCAGCAGCTGCACTAGCAACTGGACCTGCAGCAACAGCTACAGCTGATGGATCAACACCAAATTCCTCCTTCATTGCATCAACTAATTCTTTAATTTCAAGAATTGACATTTCTTTTAAAGCACTAATAAAATCTTCTTTATTTAATTTAGCCATTTTTATTTCCTCCTTTATTTTTAAATTAATTTTCTTCCTTTTTCTTAGAATATAAATCTAAGCATATAGATAAGTCGCGAACCGTTCCCATAAGACCTGCTGCTAACTGAGTTAACAACGTATCTCTTGATGGAATTGCAGCATATCTCTTCAAGTCTTCACATCCAGCTACTTTACCTTCAACGATACCAGCTTTAAGTTGTAATGCTTCATGTTCATTAGCAAAATCACTTAAAATTTTAACGATTGAAAGCTCATCTGTACCAAATGATACAGCACTAGGACCAGCTAAATATTCATTCATATCAATATTTAACTCATCAAGTGCTCTCTTAGTTAAAGTATTTTTATATACTTTATAATCAGCGCCACTTTCTCTTAATTTTCTTCTAAGTTCAGTAACTTCTGAAACACTAAGACCACGATAATCGAACAAAACTACAGATTTAGCATTTTCAAATCTATCTTTAATTTCAGATACTACAGCTGCCTTTTGTTCAATAACCTTTGCATTTGCCACTTATTTCACATCCTTTCCTATGCCATAATAAAAGTCCCCATTTACTGAGGACTAAAAAACACTTCTTTTTTTATTCCTCGGTAAGATTTTTAAACTTTCGTCCTTACTGTCTTTGGCATAAATTTCTCATTCGTTTTGTATTATATATCATTATTTATTATTTGTCAAATGAATTTAAATCAATTTTTACTCCAGGACCCATTGTAGATGAAATTGAAACATTCTTAATAAAGTTTCCTTTTACTGAAGCTGGTTTTAATTTAATAATAGTATTAACAAAAGTAGTTAAATTTTCAGCTAATTTCTTCTCATCAAAACTAGCTTTACCAATAATACCATGAATATTGCCAAAACTATCAGTTCTATATTCAACTTTACCTTTCTTAGTATCTTCTACAGCCTTCTTAACATCCATAGTAACAGTTCCTGTCTTTGGATTAGGCATAAGTCCCTTAGGTCCTAATAACTTACCAATTTTACCAAGCATAGGCATCATTTCAGGAGTAGCAATCATAACATCAAATGAAAACCAATTTTCTTTTTCAATTTTCTCAATCATGTCTACATCTCCAACAAAATCAGCACCTGCTTCTTTAGCAGCTTTAGCTTGATCACCTTTAGCTAGTACTAATACAGTTTGACTTTTACCAGTACCATTTGGTAATACAATAGCACCTCTTAATTGTTGATCTGCTTTTTTAGTATCTAAGTTCATATTCATAGCTACTTCAACTGTTTCATCAAATTTAGCATTTGAAGCATCTTTAACTAATTTAACAGCTTCTTCTACAGAATATGTTTTCTTCTTATCTACTTTTTCATTAACAGCAGCATATCTTTTACTCTTCTTCATAATTTCCTCCTTATGTGGTATTGCGGACTAAATCCTTCCACATAGGTATAAACCTATATGTATTTAATTATTCTTCTACTTTAATTCCCATGTTACGAGCAGTTCCTTCAACTATTTTCATAGCTTCTTCTACATCGTAAGCATTTAAATCAGGTAACTTAATTTCAGCTACTTCTCTAAGTTGAGCCTTAGATATTGTAGCAACAGTTTCTCCCTTAGATGCGCCAGATTTAACTTTAGCTGCTTTTTTAAGTAAATCAGCAGCAGGTGGAGTTTTTAATATAAAATCGAAAGATCTATCTTCATAAATAGAAATTTCAGCTGGTATTATATTTCCTCCCTTATCCTTAGTAGCATCATTAAACTTTGTACAAAATTCTTGTAAATTGATACCTGCTGGTCCTAAAACAGTTCCAACTGGTGGAGCTGGTGTAGCTTTTCCTGCAGGAATTTGTAACTTAATTTTCTTTACAACTTGTTTTGCCATCGAATTACACCTCCTATAATTTGTAATGTATTTCGCGAGTGGTCATAATAGCCGTCCGCAGCCTCCCACTAAACTCTATAACTATATAATAATACACAGTCGCGCAAATAATATACCATAATATAAATCTTTTTGCAATATTTTTTTATTGCTTTACTATTTTTTAACTCGTTATATTGTCTTATTTTAAATTTTCAATTTGTGAAAGTTCAACTTCAACAGAAGTTTCTTGACCAAATAAATCTAATAATAGTTCTACCTTTTTCTTTTCTAAATCGTATGAACTAACTTTACCAACCATTCCTTTAAATGGTCCATCATTAATTTTAACTTGTTTTCCAGGAGCTAAATCCTTAGCTAAATCTAATCTAGACATACCCATATTATTAAGTATTCTATCAACTTCTTCTGGAAGTAATGGGATTGGTTTAGCACCTTTACCAGATGAACCAATAAATCCAGTAACACCTTGAGTATTTCTAACAATAAACCAAACTTCATCAGACATAATCATTTCAACTAAAACATAGCCAGGAAACATTTTTTTAATTTTTTCTTTCTTAACACCATCTTTATATTCAACAATAGTTTGTTCTGGAACAATAACCCTAAATATGCTTTGTTGAATATCAGTTGAATTCTTAATCATCATATCAAGTTTTTCTTTAACTTTATATTCATAACCACTAACAGTGTTAACTACATACCACTCTTTTTTCATTACTTAGCCAAACTCCTTACCAATAATGCTATCCAATCAATTCCATAAAAGTATAAACCAAAGAATAATACAAATAATATTGAAGCAACTGAATACTTAACTAATTCTTTACCACTTGTCCATTTAATTCTCTTAATTTCTTTAAAAACACCTCTAAAGTATCTTCCAATTACCTTAAAAATATTCTCTCTTTTTACTTTTTCTTTCTTCTTATTTTCTTTTTGAATAACATTTTTTCCCTTTTTATTTACCTCTTTTTTTGTAGTCTTTTTAACTACATCTTTCTTTTCTTCTTTTTTCATAAAAATGAACCTCCAAAAATTAATTCAAAATAAAAACACCTTCGTGTTGAATAAAATATAGCATAATTACAGGTGTTTGTCAACATTTTTCACGTATTTTTCTTAACATTTCTTCCTTATGTACTTCCTTTAAACCAGTATCATGTCGCGTTTTTACAAGATGTAATAACAACTCCTCATCATAATCCTGAAATATATCATCATCTAATATAACATATAACTTAACCCCATTATTAATTATATATTGCTTTATCCCATACCCTCTATTATAAACTTCATCTGATGTTTTTCCAATAATTGGAATTCCCATTTTTGAAAACTCTGAAACAAACAAAGGATAATAAATAGTCGTTTTCAAACTTGAAGTAAGTACTATCTTAGCACCAGTAATATCTACTACTTCCTTTAATATAGCTACTGCCTTCATATCTATATCGAGCATTTTTCGCTTAAAACATATATTAATGTCATCAGCATAGTTATGATGTTCACGCATAAAAACTAATACTCTATCATAATTATTTAGATAATACTCTTTACTATTTAATACCCCATCAATATCTAAAAATATTATCACCATTATTACCACCAGCCAAAAACATTATATATAAAATTTATTAATATTACAATAAAAAATAAGAATTGAAAAATCAATTCTTACATAACCTTTTCACTTGATGATGGTCTAACATTAATAGCCTGAAGTCCCTTTGGAGTCTCTATAAGATCAAATTCAACGCGCTGTCCTTCAGATAAAGACTTATAACCATCTTGTTTGATAGCTGAATAATGAACAAAAATATCTTCATTCTCAGCATAATCAATAAAGCCGTAACCCTTTTCATTGTTAAACCACTTAACATTGCCAAACATTTTTAGTACACCTCACATTTCTAGTAATCACTTACAAATAAATTATAACCCCAAACAAAGAAAAATTGCAATTATTTTTAAACCACATATTTCGACATATTTTATTTTTTTTAAATTTATAATAAAAAATAGAAATTACTATCAATAATTTCTATTTTAATTTTTATTAAATAATCTACGATATCTACTTCCTGTCAAATAAGGATCATCACTATCAGTTCCAAAATAAATATCTATTGGATCTTTTATACGTTCGATATCAAATCCCAAAATAGCTCTTCTTTCCTCATCAGAATACATCCAAAAAGAAGCATCAATTAAATTTCTCAAGAATGATACATCATCCGCATTAAAGCATGAAATTACATCAGATATTTTTTGTGAACAACTAGGATCAAGTTCATGCATCAACATACCACTTTGAATAGCTAATTCTGAAGATTCATTTTCACCATTTTTAAGTATTAAACCAACTGGCATAAAATGTTTCTTTTTATATCCTTCAATTACCCCATAACCAATTCTTATATTTGTATTATCTGAAGGTCCATCATGTCCTATAAAACACGTTTTCTCATTACAAAAATAATCCGTTTTGGCATCTAATTCTCCTTTTCGTAATCCATGATACATAAGTACAGGATCCCATCCACTATTCTTATTATAAGGTTCAGCTTTAATACGTTCATAAAAATCATCAATTGAAGCTTCATAACCAAAATTTAATCCTCCATTTTGTATGTTTAACGTAACTTTCTTCGCATCACTATCTATATATTTCATTTCTGTATGCATTCTAAAAGTATTTTTATAAAATGTATCAATACTTACTTCTATTCGAGTACCACCAGAAAAACAATTAATTCCATCAATATTATAATTGATTTCATGATTCCAATAAGCAAAATTACCACCACATTCTATATCCCTAATAGCTAGTACATCACTCATATCATAACTTGCTGTTAATTTACCTAAATTAGTTTGACATTCAATTTTTATAACCTTTTTTGATTTATTATGTTTCATTTTTTCTTCAACTATCCAAAGTGAACCAACCAGAGTATTGTCCTTCAATATACCAACTTTATTAGCATCAACTATAATTGCATTCTCATCCAAGTTCAAATCAAACATACTTAAAAATAATCTCGCAGCACACAAATTTTGCCTTAAAGTTAAATCTACCTCTTCCATTCAGAACCCTCCTTAGTGCTATATTCTAACATATTTTAATAAAATTACAAGTACAATAAAAAAAGATATGCCTAAACATATCTTATTAATTAAATTTAATGTTCATTATTTCTAATATTCTATCTAATTCTTCTGAATTAGCAAAAGGTATTTGAATTTTCTTATTATTTACCTTAACCTTACATCCAAAATGCTCGCTAAGTTCTTTTTCAACATAACTATATTCATTTACCGAACTATTGCTTCTAGTAATTGGATTTTTTCTTTTAATATCATCTTGCTTAGATAAACTTTCTATTTCTCTAACCGATAATCCTTCATCTACAATTCTTTTAGCATATTCACTAATTTTATTATTATCTTCAAGCTTACTCAACTCTCTAGCATGTCCCATCGATAATCGACCATCTAAAACCATATTTTGAACACTTTGAGGTAATTTAAGTAATCCTAATGTATTCGTAACACTACTTCTACTCTTACCCAATTTTGATGCCAATTCATCTTGCGTTATATGAAGACTATCTAAAATACCCTTATAAGCCCAAGCAAGTTCTATTGCTGTTAAATCCTCTCTTTGTAAATTCTCTAAAAGAGCAATTTCTCTCATCATCTCATCTGAAAAATCCTTAATAATAGCTGGAATAGTTTCTAATCCTGCTAATTTAGATGCTCTAACTCTTCTTTCACCTGCAATAAGATCATATCCCTTTATACTTTTCTTAACTATAATAGGTTGAAATACTCCGTAATTTTTAATTGATTCAGCTAGTTCTCTTAATGCCTCATCATTAAAAGTTTTTCTTGGTTGATATGGATTAGATCTAATTTCTGACAACTTAATCTGTTTAATATCATTCTCATCAGCAGAATCCAAAATATTTGATTCAAATGAATCAAAATCTAAGATTTCACTATTAAATAGTTGTTCTAGCCCCCTACCAAGTGCTTTGTTCTTTTGTTCCATTTCTTTCAATTACCTCCTTAGCTAAATTAAGATATGCTCTAGTCCCTTTTCCTCTAGGATCATAATCTAAAATAGTCTTACCATGACTAGGAGCCTCAGCTAACTTAATTAATCTAGGTACTATCGTATCATATACCCTTTCTTTAAAAAATTCTTTTATACTACTAATTACTTCTAATCCTAAATTAGTATTGACACTTAACATAGTTAAAAGTACACCTTCAATATCTAAATTAGGATTAATCTTTCTCTGTGCTAACATTATTGTATTAATTAACTGCATAATACCTTCAAGTGCATAATATTCACATTGAACTGGTATTAATACAGAATTTGCTGCTGCTAATGCATTCATTGTAAGTGTTGTTAATGATGGAGGACAATCAATTAAAATATAGTCATACCTATCACTAATTTTACTAAGTTCGTCCTTCAATCTCATAATACGATTAAATTTTATTTCACTATCCTTATATTTCTTCTCAAGTTCAATTAATTCCATTTCTGCTCCAGCTAAATTTAAATATGCCGGAATTATACTTAAATTAGGACTTTTAGTCTTAACAATCGCATTCTCTATTGAACTTTTCATTGTTAAAACCTCATATATACTACTTCCAATATCTCTTTTTTCAATTCCCACGCCAGTAGTAGCATTTCCTTGAGGATCTAAATCTATCATTAATACTTTTTTTCCAAGTATTCCCAATGCTGCTGATAAGTTAATACTAGTAGTTGTCTTACCAACGCCACCTTTTTGATTTACAATTGCAATAATCTTACCCATAGTAACTTCTCCTGTCTAATTTCTGTTAATTAATATAAATCTACCTAAATCCCCTATTCATTTTATATTCTATCAAATTTTTTAATATTTTTAAAGAGAATTTTTACATTTTTTAAATAATAGAATTTCTTTTTACGTTAATTATTTTTACATTTAACACAAAATATTATATAAATCATATAAAATATTATATTATCAATATGACATAATATTTTAACAAATAAAAAATTACATTTCTTGACAAAATACACATTATATGCTAGTATATTAAGCCGCAAAGGAGAATTTATGGAAAATTTAACAAGTGCAATAAGCGTATTAGTAGATTCACATGATAAAGAATTGGCCAACAATATCCTTAAAAACTTAGGACTAAATATGAGTACATACGTAAATATGGCCATTAAACAATTACTATATACGAATGGTTTACCATTCGAAGTAAAGAATCCTAATAACAATGAAAATGAAATAATAAATAAAATAAAAGATAAAACTGTAAATAATTATGAAGAATATGCATCAATGCCTAATTTAACAGAATATATCAATAATAATTAAATAGGAGAATATATATGACAGAAGAACAAAGAGAAAAAATAAGAGTTGTTGTAAGTAAAAGCGCAAAAGATATCGAATCAGTTATCAAAGAAGCTACAAATAAATACACTGAAATATGGAAAGAAATACTATTACTAGCAAAAGCATCTCCATATAATAATATAATTGAGTATGATACTGGAATAGAAATAACTAGCCAATCTACATCAAAAGAAAAAATGGTTGCAAGACTTATAATTGGAATATTAAAAAAGATTGGTTTTACCACAACTGAAAAACAACCATTTTACGAAACAGGTAATATAAAATGGTTACATTGTTCTATAAGTGTAGCTTACATTTTAGAATTAGGAAAAAAATTAAAAATGCCAAATGGTGAAACGGAGATTAGTGCACTTATACCAGATGAAATAAAACCATTGATTATCGAAGCAGAACGCACAATTACACCATTACATCAACAAGTTAAGGCAGAGGCTACAACAACATACAATGATACATGGGACATGATATTAAAGTCATACGAAACTGATCCATATCAAGATAAAATAGCTTACTGTATTGGAAGTTTTGAAGATGATAGTCGTAGTCAAATGGTAATAGATAATATAGCTACTATGTTAACAGATGATGGATTTTTTGAAATATCAAAGGGTACTTTTGAAATAAGTACAGATACAATCAGAGATTATGCAAAAATTAGAGTACCAAAAGGTACAAATAAAGGAGATAATAATGAGTAAATTAATTAATAAAAGTCTACAAGAACAATTAATCAGATCCCATTTAATAAGAAATAATTTAACAACTAATCAGGATACTGATGAAGATGAAGAAATAGATAATAAAGAAATTGAAAAACGAGATAAGAAACTTATATCAAATATTTATCAAAAAATATTAACATTTGTCTTTAACCTATATGAAACAAAAAAAGACATATCTGGAACTATTATAATTGTACCAGAAAGCTTTATACCAAAAGACAAATATGACGAACCAGGATATATTGAGTTTTTAAAGAATGAAATTGTTAAGAAATTAATAGCTGTTGGATTTACAAATTTTAAAGGTCCATTAGATACCTCACGCAACGGTTCATTAGATACATTATGCATTAGTTGTGAAAGAATAGATGAATTAGCTCGCATATTTTCAGATGATAAACAATTAAAACGTATAAAAAGTGCCAAAAAAGCAGCTGTTAAAAAGAAGAAAAAAGAATATTTAAAAGAGATTGAAGAAGAAAAAGCAGCTGTTAAAGAGAAGAAAAAAGAATATTTAAAACAAATTGACGAATTTAAAAGAGCTGTTGCTATGACATATAAAGATATAATAGATAGCATAATTTGGGAGTATTATTATGGAACAAGAGATGAAGATTTCGTAGCAATTAACCTATCTCACGTATTATATGAAGATAGTAATTTTGAAAATATTAATGAAAGTGAAGAAGATTATATATTATCAACACTTTCAATAATGTTGCTTAACGATGGATTTGAAATGGATCCTGAAAATTCATTTGTATATACTATTACATTTAAAAACATTAAAAAGCTAATCGAAAAAAACTCAAAGAAAAAAAAGAAAAAAAAGAAATAAAGGGGAATAATAATGATAGCTTATCTTATAACCAATAATGTGATTGGTAACATTAAGATGGTATTAAAACTAATTAATTTGTTATATATTAAATAATATATAAATACAAAAAGAATAAAAAGAATAATAAAACGCAGTATATGCGTTTTTATTATGTCTTATTTACTTATTTTAGATATTTTGCTATAATACATAACGAATTGGAGGTGAATTATGAATAATTTAAGTAAATTAAATAAAATCGATGATGAATATTTTATTGTTGGCGTATCAGCTGGACCAGATTCGATGGCACTATTACATATGCTTATAAATAATACCAATAAGAAATTAGTATGTGCTCATGTCAACCACAATGTTAGAAAAGCCAGCAAAGAAGAACAAGATTTTCTAAAGAATTACTGCGAAAATAATAATATTATCTTTGAATTAATGAAAATTGATAACTACCAAGAAAATAATTTTGAAAATGAAGCTAGAAAAAAAAGATATGCCTTTTATGAAGAAATACTTAAAAAATATAATTCTCATACCTTGTTATTGGCTCATCATGGCGATGATCTAATTGAAACTATCATCATGAAAATAATTCGTGGTTCTAATTTAGAGGGTTATGCCGGTATCAAAGAAGTATCTAATCAGAAAGATTATAAAATTATAAGACCACTATTGAATCTAACAAAAAAAGATATTATAAAATATAATAAAGAAAATAAAATTAAATACTTTATCGATAAGACAAATAATAATAAGAAATATACTCGTAATCGTATTAGGTTAAATATTTTGCCATTATTAAAGAAAGAAGACTCTAATATTCATTTAAAGTTTCTTAAGTATTCTAATACACTCCAAGAATATTACAACTATGTTGAAGACATTGTTAAAGATAAGTTAGATAAAGATTATAAAAATAATATAATTAATATAGAGGTATTTAAAAAAGAACATCCATTTATTAAAAAGAATATTATTTTCTATATCTTAAGTAACATTTATAATAACCAAGATAATATTATTAAAGATAAACATATCGATGATATTATTAAAATGATCAGTAATGATAAACCTAATATGAAAATAGATTTACCACAAGGTTATGTTGCAAAAAAAGAATATAATAAAGTTATCTTTAAAAAAAGTAATCAAAAAAATGAAGATTATTGTTTAGAATTTAAAGATTACCTTAAAATTAATAGCTTCGTCATTAAAAAAGTAGCAACAAAAGATAGTGACGATAATAATACCTGTAGATTAAATAGTAAAAAGATTAAATTACCATTATATGTTAGAAACAGAAGAAAAGGTGATTATATTGAATTACTAGGAACAGATGGTAAGAAAAAGATTAAAGAAATTTTTATTGAAAAGAAATTACCATTAAATAATCGCGATAGTTACCCTATTCTCGTCGATGCTAATGATGATATTCTTTGGATTCCAAATATAAAAAAATCTAAATATATTGTTAAAAAAGATGATTTTTATGATATAATACTAACTAGTTATGAAGAAAGTGAGGAACATAATGAAAAAGAAACAAAATAGTATGTTACCATATGTGTTTTTATTAGCATTTATCATTGCATGTATGGTTTTAGTTAACTTAAATAGTAAAAAAGTTAATGAATTAAATGCTAGTGATTTCATGAATTTACTAAATAATTCAGAAATTACAGAATTAAAAATTGTTACTAAAGTACGTTCTGAGAACTATGAAGTTACCGGTAAACTTAAAAATTATGAAGAAAATGAAAGTTTTTCATTATATTTACCAGTATCTGAAGAATTTATGAAAAAAATAGTAAGTGCTCAAACAGAACAAAACTTTAAATTAGAAGTCGATAAAGATCCAGAAACTTCATCATTATTAACTTTAGCATTAGAATATATTCCTATTATTCTATTAGGTGGTGCTATGATATGGCTGTTTACTAGACAAATTGGTTCTAATGGAAAATCAATGGATTTTGGTAGAAGTAAAGCTGTCCTTGTAGATGGTGAAAAAACAGCAACATTTAAAGATGTAGCTGGATTAACTGAAGAAAAAGAAGAAGTTCAAGAATTAATTGATTTCTTAAAAAATCCTAAAAAATTTCAAAGCATGGGTGCCAGGATACCAAAAGGAATACTTCTTGTAGGTCCTCCAGGAACTGGTAAAACATTATTGGCAAGAGCCGTAGCTGGTGAAGCTAATGTTCCATTCTATTACATTAGTGGATCAGATTTTGTAGAATTATTCGTAGGTATCGGAGCTGCTCGTGTTAGAGATATGTTTAAACAAGCAAAAATGAATGCTCCATGTCTAATTTTCATCGATGAAATAGATGCTGTAGGAAGACAAAGAGGTGCTGGACTTGGTGGTGGACATGATGAAAGAGAACAAACTTTAAACCAATTATTAACTGAAATGGATGGCTTTGGTGCTAACGAAGGAATTATTATTATTGCTGCAACTAATAGACCAGATGTTCTTGACCCTGCACTACTTAGACCTGGAAGATTTGATAGACAAGTAACTGTATCCCTTCCAGATAAACAAGCTAGAAAAGAAATATTAGCCGTACATGCTAAAAATAAAGTTTTAGATAAAAGTGTAACTTTAGATAATCTTGCTAAAAGAACCCCAGGATTCTCTGGTGCAGACTTAGAAAACCTACTTAATGAAGCTGCTCTTCTTACTGTAAGAAGAGATAAAAAAGCTATTACTATGTCAGAAATAGATGAAGCTACAGATAGAGTTCTTATGGGTCCTGCCAAAGTAACTAGAAAATACACTGATAAAGAAAAGAAATTAGTTGCCTATCATGAAGCTGGACATGCTGTATTAGGACTTAAATTAGATGGTGCCAATGAAGTACAAAAAATCACTATCATCCCAAGAGGACATGCTGGTGGATATACAATGATGACACCAAAAGAAGATACTTTCAATTATACAAAAAACGAATTACTTGAATCTATTTGTGGTTTACTTGGTGGTCGTGTAGCTGAAGAAATAACCTTTGGTGAAGTAACAACAGGAGCACAAGATGACTTCAAAAAAGCTACTAATATTGCTAGAAGAATGGTAACTGAATTTGGTATGAGTGATCTTGGCCCTATCATGTATGAAGAACCATCTGAAAATACTTTCTTAGGTAGAGATTATAACAAAAACAAAAACTTCTCTGAAATTGTTGCTAATGAGATCGACGAAGCAATGCGTAGCATTATTAATGAATGTTATGATAAAACTAAAAAGATTATTAAAGAAAATAAAAGTCTTTTAAAATTAATTGCTGAAACTCTTCTTGAAGAAGAAACAATTACCAAAGAAGAAATTGATTCTTTAGTTGAAAATGGACGTATAATAAAACACGATGAAACTAAAGAAGAAAATATACCTGATAAACTAAAAGAAGATAAAAAGAGCAAAAAAAATAACGATGAACAATAATAGTTCATCGTTTTTTTACTCCTCTATTCGAAGTATTAACTCTCCATCTTTTGAATAAAAATATTTTTCTCTAACATATTTAGCTATATAATCTGGATCTTCTAATTTCATTATATCACTCTCTAAGTTTTTCTTTTCATCTTCAAGTGATGTAATTTGTGAAGCTAATTCTTTCTTTTCAATCCTCATCTTATTAATAGCTACAACATTACTAAATAGATTATATCCCAAAATAGCAGTGATTCCACTAAATAAAACTAATGCTAAAAAATATCTAATTTTACGTTTAGATGCTTTTTTCTTCTTAGCCATATTATCACCGCCTACTTTTTTAATCATACTAATTATAGCACAGATTGTCAATTTTACAAAGAATTTTTAAACTACAATTTACTATTTCTTTTTTATCTGTAAAATTATTATATATCCAACCCAATATCCAACTATGATTAAAACAATAAAATATATATGTAAATACCCATTGTTAATATACATTAAACCCAAAAAATATAATATTGCCAATAAAAAGATAAAGAATAAAGAAAACAATATTTTACCAACCACTTTAAAATAATTATTTATATTAATAATAATATCTAATAAAAAATACAAAATAATACCATATATAAAAGAAAAGAAAAACGAATATAATTGAATATCTAATTGCATTATTTAAATAATTTACCCAAAAAAGAATCCTCTTTATTCTTAGATAATCCACTATCAGTATATACCAAACTATCTATTTTTCCCTTAATTGATACATTTCCCTGATAAGTATCCAATTTAATAATTTCAAGTTCACTACCCTTTATAGTTAAATATCCTAACGTTGTATCCATAAAAAATTCCTCATTATCAAAACTCTCTATTTTCTTAACTCCTGTAACCACAACATTTTTTCTTTCAGCTAAGCTAATTCCATGATTAAAAGCTGCTTCTATTTCTTTAACCTTGTCCATATTATCACCTAATTAAATATATGCCCTAATATTTAATTTATACAAAAAAAAACACCATAAGGTGTTATTCTGCTTTTTCATAAGCTTCAATAATTTCTTTTTCAAAAACTTGTCTAGTTTCAGAATTGATTGGATGAGCTATATCTCTATAACCACCTGTAGAAGTTTGTCTACTAGGCATAGCTATAAATAGACCATTATCTCCTTCAATGATTCTAATGTCATGTACTGCAAAACAATCATCAATAAGTACTGAAGCAATTCCTTTCATTCTTGAATTTTCTTTTTCAATCTTCTTTACTGTAACTGAAGTAATTTTCATTGTGCTTACACTCCTCTTCTAGAAAATAATATTTTCTAACTACATTGTACAAGATATTATTATAAAAAGTCAAGCTTTTTATGTAATTTATATGTATATTTGAATAGTTTTTGTTAATATATCAAAGTAATTAAAACTTTTTATTTCACCACTTAATAGTTTTATAGTAAATATATTGTAATAAACCTTATATATTACTCCATCATATCGTTCTTTTTTACTTCTACTGCCATAATATATTATGACTACCTTTGAGCCTATTTTAGTAGCCATATATTTCCTTATATATTTTATATTCATTATCTTGGATACCCTACATACATCGATCCCTTAGTAATAATTCCTCCCATACCAGAAGATCCATACTTAGTCTTATCAAGTATCTTCATAATATTAATATCCTCATTCTTATTTGAAAATGATAAACAGGCAGCAACTATAGCTGGATCTAAAGCATGAATATTAATTCTTTTAGGACTTGAAGCAAAATTAGCACCTGCTTTAATCAAACTTTCATAGTTTGATTGGCATGCCCCTGCAACAATAAATAATTTATCATGACTTTTTTCATACTTACGGGCCACATTTACAGCATCTACAAACCTTGAAGTATTTCGATACTGATTATGTTTAGATTTAGAAAAAGAATCATGTCCTGTCAAAACCAAAATATCCGGATTATATTTTCTAAGTAATTCATCCAACTGATTAGCCATATCATCCTCACTTAGATATAATCCATAGGCTCTAATTTTATTTTTTTTATAAAATTTCATACATCTATTTAAATATTCTTTATCACCATCTAAATGTAAAATAATACCTGGTAAATAAAAATATTCATCCCGATCCAAATTACGATAATCATCTATTTCCGGCTTAAAACTATCACCATCTGTTTCACCATTATACAAAACTAAATCATCTATAGTACTATCTGCACATAATCTTATAAAAACCCCTTTTAAGTAATATACATCAGCATCTATATCAACAATCTGAAAGACTATATCATTGTTATATTTTTTTCTTGTCACATATTTACCTATACTAAACATAAATTCACCTATCTAATAATATTCAATATTAATAAAAAAAATAACTAAATTTCTTTAGCTATTTCTATAAATACCTCAACAGGTATATCTTCAGCTCTATTAGATAAATCATAACCATATCTTTTAAGTACTTCTTCTACTTTACCAGTATCGTACAAACTTAAATTATTCTTTAAGTTCTTTCTCTTAAATTTAAATGCCTGTTTAATTAATTCTTCAAATTTATCAACATCGATATTTTCTAATTTATTATCCTTATCTAAACTTATAACTGCACTATCAACATTTGGTTGTGGATAAAAACAATTTCTATTTACTTTAAATAATTTCTTAATTCGATATCTACTTCCTAGCAATACAGAAACCATTCCATATTGTCTTCTTCCATTTATTGAAGAAAGCCTATCAGCAACCTCTTCTTGAATCATTACTATCATTCGATCTGGATATAATTCGTTCATTAATTTAGTAATAATAGGTGTCGTTATATAATACGGTAAATTTGCTACAACATATATTTTATCATATTTATATTTTTTACGAATACTACTAATATCTTGTCTTAAAAAATCACCAAAAATTATTTCATAATTATCGTTATCAGATAAAGCTTTTTCTAATATTTCTTTTAATCTAGTATCTATTTCATATAAAATAGCATATCCAGCTAAAGGGATAATTTCTTTGGATAAACTACCAGCACCAGGCCCAACCTCAATAACAAGTGTATCTTTATCAATATCACTACATTTCTTAATTTTATCAATAATATTTAAATCATTGATAAAATTTTGCCCTAATGATTTTTTAAACTCAAAATTCTTCATATATATCCCTCAATTAGTATTTTATAGATAAACCCTTTAGTTGTCAAGAAAAAAGATAGTTCACAAAATATTGAACTATCAATTATAACCATATCTATTACCGCCATCTACCATGTATTTATCACTATAACTAGATACATGCCAAGCTCTAAATCCTAAATAACTATTATTTCTAATACCATTTAAACCATCTATTACCGCTTGTTTAGCTATTCTATACTTCTCTCCACCATATTTACTACCCCCAGGCATATATGCTTGATAATATCCAGCAAAATAAACTTCAAATTGACCAGCTCTTGTTACTTGCTTATAAGGACTATTGCCAGCCCATTTACTCCACTTAGGTGAATCGCATCTATTTAAAATAACTGAAACAACAGCCAGAGCATCATCCTTATTCTTATCAAATTCTCCAGCCACTACTGCTACCACTACATCAAATTCATTACCACTAAGGTTATATTCTTTATTACCTTCTGTTACTTTAAATCCCATTTCTTCACGATTGTTATACTTACTAGCATCTACGGATACTAATGGAGTACTAACAATCTCCTCTTCATCTGATTCTTGTTTCTCTTCTTCTTGCTTTTCTTCAACCACATCTACAGATGGTAATTCTTCTAATACTTCTTCCTCAGGTAAAGTAATTGCTACTTCTTTATACACAGGGGTTTCCTCTTCAAATAATAAAGATACAGCAGTAGCAATCTTATTCAAATTTTCATTATGTATCGTACTAACATACTTTTCAGTACTAATACTACCATTATCAAAATTAGTCGTATAAAAGAAACCAACAAAGAATAATTGGCACATAATTACAACTAAACCTGATAGCTTTCTCCTCATTAATAATCACCCCATAGCTTTTATATTAGGTAATATCATATTAACACATCTAACTTTAAAAGTCAAATAATCTATTTGCATTATTATTGGTAATTTCAACCACTTGATTCATAGAAACACCTTTAATTTCAGCTATTTTAGCAGCAATTAATGGAATATTTTCAGGAGTATTAATTTGTCCCCTCATAGGTTCTGGCGATAAATATGGAGAATCAGTTTCCAATAATATATATTCCATATCAATATTTCTTATTACATCGATTATATTTTTAGCATTCTTATATGTACATACCCCACCTATACCAATACAATAACCCAATTTTATAAATTCATTTGCCATCTCCAAACTACCACTAAAGCAATGAATACTTCCTGTATTTTTATATTTACTCATAATATCATATGTGTCTTTTATAGAATCTCTTGAATGCACAATAACAGGTTTATTATATTTTTTAGCTAATTCTAATTGTTTCTTAAAAGCCATCTTTTGTCTCTCTTTATCAGTATCATCATAATGATAATCTAATCCTATTTCCCCAATCGCTACAATCTTGTCATCATTTACATGTTCTTCTAACCAACCTATAGCATCATCTATATCACAATCTAATTCCGTTGGATGGAATCCAATTGCCCCATATACAATATCATACTTTTTTACTAATTCTAAAACTTCTATATTTGATGCCATATCACACCCATTAACAATTATCTTATCAATTGAAGCAGCCTTAATTTTATCAATCAATTCATCAATATTTTCATAATATTCAGAAGAAATATGACAATGTGTATCAATCATTTTATCCCCCATCCTTTCATTGCTTAATTATCATAAAATATCTTAAACATGAACATAATAAAACTAGCAAATATATAACATCTATTATACAAAAATTAGATATCATATTAGATATAACCAATACGAATAAAAATATAAAATATAAAACTATACATCTATTTGATTTCTTATTTTCATACATAATTATTGTCCTTTCATATAAGAACTACTCATTAAATATAACAAATATCAATATATTTGTAAATAATGGTATACTTTTTAATTATATTTTACATAATCTGTCAATATATATTATAAAAAAAGATATCATAAAGATATCTTTAATCATTAGCTTTATCAATTCTCATAAATAAAACTTCGGGTGGATTAAGTTTAGTTCCACTTTTAAAGCCCCCAAATTCAGATACACTATCATATGTTGTCAATTCAGTATTTAATTGTTTAAAAATACTTTCTGCTGTATCTGGTAAATAAGCTTGTAAAAATACTGTAGTAATTCTAATAGATTCAATTAAATTATAAATAACGGTATTAAGTCTATCCTTTTGTGAAACATCTTTAGCCAATACCCAAGGAGTTGTTTCATCAATATACTTATTACATCTACGATATACATCTATAATATTCTCAAATGAATCAGCTATTCTAAATCTATTAATATTATCATCTATTTTTTCCTTTAATTCTAATACTTCTCTTATTAGTTCATCATCAACATTTTCTTTTTTATTGGTATTAGTAACTACACCATCAAAATATTTATTAGCCATTCCAATAGTTCTATTTACCAAATTACCAATAACATTAGCCAAATTAGTATTGATTGAATCTACCAATAATTCTTCCGTATAAACACCATCTGAAGCAAAAGGCATTTCATGAATCATATAAAATCTTATTGCATCCACTCCATATTTATTTACTAAATCATCTGCATATACAATATTTCCTTTAGATTTACTCATCTTATCATTACCAACGAGCATCCAAGGATGTCCAAATATATGTTTTGGTAATTCTATATTCAATGCATGAAGCATAATAGGCCAATATATCGTATGAAATCTCAAAATATCTTTACCTATCAAATGAACATCAGCAGGCCAATATTTATCAAATTCTGGACTATTATCACCTAAAGGATTATATCCTAAAAAAGTAATATAATTAGATAAAGCATCTATCCATACATAAACCACATGATCAGGATTAAAGGTAACCGGTATTCCCCATTTAAAACTGGTTCTAGATACACATAAATCTTGAAGACCAGGTTTAATAAAATTATTCATAATTTCATTTTTTCTAGCCTCTGGCTCAATAAAATTTGGATGGCTTTCAATATATTCCTCTAACCATTTAGAATACTTACTCATTCTAAAGAAATAAGCTTCTTCACTCGCTTCATGAACTTCTCTACCACAATCAGGACATTTTCCGTCAACTAACTGACTCTCAGTCCAAAATGATTCACAAGGAGTACAATACAATCCTGTATATTTATCTAAATAAATATCACCCTGATCATATAATCTTTTAAATATCTCTTGAACTTTTTTCTTATGATCAGCATTTGTAGTTCTAACAAAACGATCATAACTAGTATTCATAATATCCCAAATATTTTTAATAATTTCCGCTTTTTCATCAACATATGCTTGTGGTGTCATTCCTGCTTCATTAGCCTTTAATTCAATCTTTTCTCCATGTTCATCTGTTCCAGTTTGAAAATATACATCATAACCACACAATCTTTTATATCTTGCAATAACATCAGCTAAAACGATTTCATAAGTATTACCAATATGTGGTTTACTAGAAGCATATGCAATAGCAGTACTTATATAATACTTTTTCTTTTCCATCTCTTATCACCTCTCTAAAATAAAAAATAAGCTAGCACTAAGGACGACAATGCCGCGGTACCACCTTATTTTATAATATACATATTATACACTCAAAGCTATAACGTTACTACCGATTTAAATAAATAGACTCAAGAACCATTTATAATAACTTCCATACTTATTTTCACCAACCATAAGCTCTCTACAAACTACATTATTACTCTTTCCTTCA
>CAMZBG010000005.1 GCA_947304495.1 uncultured Clostridia bacterium
ATTATAATAACAGCTAATAGTTCTACTAATGTAAAACCTTTTCTATTTAGTTTTTTCATTTTTCTCCTCCTCTATTTAAATAAAATATAACATAATAAAATAAAACTGTCAATTAATTTTGTATATATTGACAGTTTTATTACCATATTTTTTTTGTTTATATAGATATAAGTTATTGTATGTATCTTTTAAGTTAAGATTATGATGTTCTAAGATGATTAAGCCATTTGGATTTAAGAGATTTAATTCTGATACTTTAATGAGTATTTTTTCATAGACATCATAGTCATATGGAGGGTCTACGAAGATTAAATCAAATTTAAGATTTTGATTTGAGAAATTGTTTAAAGATTTTTTCCAATCTGATAAGATTACTTTAGCTTTATCTTTAATATTTAGATTATCAATATTCTTATTTAATGTTTTAATTACTTCGGGATTATTATCATTAAAGTAACAGATTTTTGTGCCATTGGAAATAGCTTCAATACCTAATGAACCTGAGCCTGCAAAGAGATCTAGAGCTATACTACTTTTTATGTAGTCTTGAATCATGGCAAACATACTTTCTTTTACTCTATCCATTGTTGGTCTTGTACCATCTATATCATAACCAATGATATTTCTACCTTTTAGGGTACCACTTATTACTTTCATGATTACTCCTTTATTGAAACGACTAAATAATTTCTTTTATCAGTATGGTTATATCGATAAGAATAATAATCTTTATTTTGGCAATATGTACAAATATTAGAATCATTAATATCATTAATACCATTATTTTTTAGATTATCGATAACTATTTGTTGAAGATCAATATAATATTTAATATCTTTATTGATTGTATATTTATCAATATTAGGTATTTTTTCTTTAAACATGGAATAGACATCTTTTTCTACTTCGAAATGACACTTTCTAATAGAGGGATATAGGTAAGCAGATATATCACTGGTATTAGAATTATATTTATTGATCATAACATTTAAGGTATCTATGACAATATTATTTAGAGTACCTTTCCATCCAGAATGAATAGCAGCTAATAATTTTTGTTTTTTATCATATAAGACTACAGTCAGCTGTTTTAATTACTAATGGAGTGTTTTTTAATTTGGTGATCATAGCATCTCCTAAAGTATTACTAAGATAATTTTCATCGACGATATTAACAATATTTGAATGTATTTGTTTTAGTTCATAATAATTAGTTAGATTATGATCTGATAGTAAGATATCTAATGGTTTAGAGCTAAAGACATTAAATACATTATCAATATTAAAACTATATTCTTTATTCATGGCAATCATGCTCCCTTGTACTGGTATAACTTGCATATTTTTTATTTATTTTTAAAATAATAAATGATAATTCTTGGTAATAATGCATGTACATTTTATAATCATTATTATCATATATATGCTTTCTTTTTTCGATTATGGTTTTAGAATCAGATATGTTTTTTATTTTAGATATTTCTTTTAATAATAATTCATCTTTTAATATTTTATTTTTATATTTTGTTAGATTAGTTATTAATTCTGAATTATCTAATGAATCTAAAAAACGATATGTGGCGTCGATAATTTGACTCACTTAAATCACCAAATATATAATAACATAATTATTTAAAGACTTCAAGAAATGTTCTTAACATGTTAATATCGTTAATTATTTCATTAATTTTATCACTAGGAGTTAGTTTATATTTTTGTTTCATATCATTTATAAATGATTTATAATAATTATTACTACGATTTAGATATTTATACCAATAAGAATTCTCTCTTAGAAATTGCTTTTGTTTAGGATTGGCATTTATATTCATAATAGTTTCTAATTTCATTAGTCATCAAACCTTTTATAGATAGCTCTTGGTTTATATATATTGGAATTATTATCTTTACTGGCTAATAATTCCCCGAATAAGCCTACAGCTTTACTTAAGGAATTAACACCATTTTGAAGTTTATCCATATCGATATTTTTAGCTAAATTAATAATATCACTTAAGGTAGTATTATTCTTTTTTGTTTCTTTGTATTCATTCCAAATATTAGAGTCTTCTCCATACATATCATATAATTCATAGAATTTTTGCCAAGTCATAGAGCCATCTTTAATATAAGTAGCAAATGAAGGATTAGCTCTAACAAATGATTTAAAATTATCTAGATTATTCATATTATTCACCTAGTTAATTATATGTAAAATGAATATTTTTTTGACATATTGAAGATTATACGTGATATAATAAAGATATATTAGGAGGTAATATGAAAAAAATATATTTATTAATACTTGTCGTTATAACTACTATAGGACTTGTAGGATGTAAAAGTAATGAAAGTAAGGAAGTTAAGACTACGAGTGATTTTCATAATGTAGCTAGTAATAAAGGATTTACAATTGTTGATAATAATGAAGAATATGTAGATGTCGATTATATTACAGAATCTTATAAAGCTACTATAAATGATATGGAAATAGAAATGATTGTATATAATACTAGTGAAACTGCTAACAAAGTACAAGATGGACAAGAAAAGAATTTTAAGAATTTGAGAGGAACAGGAACTGAACTTCATAATGATGAGGGAAAGAATTATCGTAAGTTTTGGATGATATCTAATGGTTATTATATGGTAAGTAGTAGAATAGATAATACATTAATATTTGCTAAAGTATTGTTAGAAAATAGAGAAAAAGTTGATAGTGTTTTAGAAGATATGGGTTATTAAAGCATCTTTAGATGCTTTTTTTATATAAAAAAGATAGATTATTAATCTATCTTTTCAGCATTCTTTTTAGCATCGAATTTTTTTCTTGATTCAGTATTTAATATTTTCTTTCTAAGTCTTAAATAGTGGGGAGTTATTTCTAATAATTCATCACTATTAATATAATCTAGGCAATACTCTAAAGATATTGGTCTAGGTCTTTTTAAGACTACAGTATGATCTGATCCTGCAGCTCTTGTATTAGTTAATTGTTTTCCTTTAACAACATTGACTGCTAAATCATTTTCACGATTACATTCACCAACAATCATACCTTCATATACTTCAGTTCCTGGTTCTATGAACATTGTTCCCCTATCCTCTAAGTTACCAATAGCATATGCAGTTGCTTTACCATTTTCCATAGATACGAGAACACCAAATTTTCTTTCACCAACTTCGATATCTTCAATTGGTAAATATTCTTTAAAAGTATGATTTAAGATTCCATATCCTTTAGTCATAGTCATAAAATCAGTACTAAAACCGATTAAGCCACGAGATGGAATGGTATATAATAATCTAACTAAATTATTAACATTGGTCATATTTTCCATTTTAGCACCACGAAGACCTAATGATTCGATAACATTACCAACTGATTCTTCAGGTACTTCAATTTGAACTTCTTCATATGGTTCACATTTAACACCTTTAATTTCTTTGATAATTACTTCTGGTTTAGATACTTGTAATTCAAAACCTTCTCTTCTTAAGTTTTCAATAAGAATAGATAAATGTAGTTCTCCTCTACCAGAAACTATCCAAGAATCTTGTCCAGAAGTTTCTACTTTTAAACTAACATCTCTTTGAGTTTCTTTGTATAATCTTTCTTCTATTTTTCTAGCAGTAACATGTTCACCATCACGACCAACAAATGGACTATCACTAGTCATAAATGTCATTTTTAGGGTTGGTTCATCAATTCTTAATAGCGGTAGCGGATCTTCTTTACCAATATCACAAACTGTTTCGCCAACTGAAATATCAGGCATACCAGCAATAGCAACAATTTCTCCTGCATGAGCTTCTTTGATTTCAATTCTTTTTAGGCCTAAGAAGCCAAATAATTTTTGAATTCTAAATTGTTTAATACTACCATCTAATCTAACACATGAAACCATTTCATTTTCTTTAATAGTACCTGATTTAATATGTCCAATACCAATTCTTCCAACATATTCATTATAATCAAGTAAGGCAGGTTGAAATTGAAGTGGAGCTTCAACATTAACATCGGGAGCTGGTATTTCATTGATAATAAGATCATAGATACATGAGTAATCTTCTGTTTGGGTACTTGGATCTGGACTCAATGAAGCAGTACCATTTAAGGCAGAAACATACGCCACTTTAAAATCTAGTTGTTCATCATTAGCACCTAATTCAATGAATAAATCAATTACTTCATCAATTACTTCATTTAATCTAGCAGTTGGTTTATCTACTTTATTGATAACAACAATTGGTTTAACGTTAGCTTCAAGAGCTTTCTTTAAAACGAATCTAGTTTGAGGCATTGTTCCTTCGTAGGCATCTACCAATAACAAAACACCATCAACCATATTCATAATACGTTCTACTTCACCACCGAAATCAGCATGTCCTGGAGTATCTAAGATATTGATACGGTATCCATTATAATTGATAGCAGTAGTTTTAGCTAAGATAGTTATTCCTCTTTCTCTTTCTATTTCATTAGAATCCATTACCCTGTCTTCAACTTGTTCATTTTCTCTAAAAGTACCTGACTTTTGTAACAATTTATCAACAAGGGTTGTTTTACCATGGTCAACATGGGCAATAATGGCAATATTCCTAATATTATTATTCATATTACACCCTTCTTTCTTCACACAAGAAATAATTATATGATAAAAAGAAAAAAAAGACAAGAAATTATGTCTTTTTTTGTTTATTTTATTTTTCTTCAGCTAATGTTTGTTTGAAGTAATAATATGCGAATGTCATAGCAAATATGGCTGCAAACCAAGCAATAGCGATACCACTAGTACCAGTCTTTGGATTAACAACACAGTTTTCTTTAGAAATGGTTGTCTTATTATATCCACCAGTACATTTATTATCAGTACCACCGACAGTATCCCATTTAACGATATTTTCGTTGCCCTTACATATATAACATGCTGGGGCTGGGGTTGGCGTTGGCACTACACTCTTACAATTTGCTTGGGTGATAGTAGTATCTTTATTATATCCACCACTACATGCCGTATCTCCATTACCATCTGTACCCCACTTCATTATCTTATTATCAGCTTTACATACATAACATGCTGGAGCTGGGGTTGGCGTTGGTGTTGGGGTTATAGTCTTACATTGTGCTTCAGTTTTTCCAGTATCTTTATTATATCCACCACTACATGCACTATCTCCATTGCCATTAGTTGACCACTTCATAACATTACTATTGGCTTTACAAACATAACAATATTTACTTGTTACACATTTATCTTGTAATTTACTAATATTTTGATTACCATTACTAGAAACTAATGTACCACTTACTAGTTGCCATCCACCAGTACATTTTTCTCCAGATAAATTATTAAGTGAAGCAACTGTTCCCCATTTTTTTATGTTAGTATCATTTTTACATTGATAACATCCAATATCAGTATATCCTGGGTGAATAGATCCAGTATAGAACTTACAATATAATGTTGTATTACTCTTAAATGTCTGTTGATATATTTCTGCAGTTTCGTAATATGGGCTTTGGCAAATCTTATATGTGTGGTTACAGCACGTTTTATTAGGATCTTCACATTGATTCTTAATACAATGACATCCACCTTGCGTATAGTTAAGATATGACCACTTACTACATACGGTCTTGATAACTTGATAACAGTCATTAGTTAGTTTGCCATTGGCATCAGTTTTACAATTGATGAAGTTTCTATCACCACTTGCTGCCCAGAATTGAACAGTAACACTACCTGCTGAATAAGTATCTTTAAGATTTAAGGCTATGATTACACCAATAATAGCTATCAAGACGACTATTATAATAGGCATAATATATTTATTTGTTTTTTTAGTTTCTTTTGTTTCTTTTACTTCTTTTTTAGTTTCCTTTACTTTTTTAGTTTCTTTAGGATCTTGTTTTTTCATATCACCACTCCTACTATATAAGATAAGTATACTATAAGAGATATATTTTTTCAAGCATTTTTTATTAATTTATCTTTGTAATCACTTACTGGTTTATAAGATATTCGATGATATTTAGTTATTCCATATTTTTTAATGGCTTCGATATGTTTTTTAGTACCATATCCTTTATTGTTTTTTAAGTCATACATAGGATATTCTTTATCTATTTCATATAACATATGATCTCTGGTTACTTTAGCTATAACAGAAGCTGCGGAGATACTTATCGATAGATAATCTCCTTTAATAATCGATGTTGTTGGAATATCTAAACTTAATGGCATAGCATCAATTAAGATATGTTCTGGTTTAGGATTTAGATTATTTATGGCCATATACATAGCTTCTTTAGTAGCTTCATAGATATTTATTTCATCGATTCTTTTTTCATCAATTACACCAATACCGATAGCTATAGCATCTTTTTTTATTATTTCATAGAAGGCTTCTCTTTTTTTCTCTGATAGTTTTTTAGAGTCAGTTAAGCCTTCTAGATGATAATCTTTTGGTAAGATAACAGCAGCAGCAACGACTGGACCTATTAATGGGCCTCTACCTACTTCATCAACACCAGCGATTAGTTTTATTCCTTTTTGATATAATTCTTTTTCATATTTATGGTTATCTATTATTTCTTTCATATATATCACAAGATAATTATAAAATAAAAATAGTGATAAATCAATTATCACTATCATCTAAATTTAGGGATGTTTTTAGTTTTAGATAGGTAACATCATCTAACATATCATCGATTAAATCATCTAATAAAATATAATCTGGCATATTATTATCTCCTTTACTTTAGGTAATAATAACATATATATTTATACTTATCTATAGGTTCGACAAAACTAGTTATTTATTTCTGGTATCGATTAAGATAATATCGTCACCTATCTTAACAATTTGACTCCATGATATATTATATTCTTCACGATTAAATTTTTTTCCTCGCCTGTCTTCTAGAACAATATTCTTAATATATCCTTTTTCATCTAGAATAACATCGATGATAATACCTATTCTAGTACCATTGACAATATTAACTATTTCTTTTTTTTGTAAATCAGATAATCTCATATAATCACCTAATTAAGTATATTCATTTTTTTGATAAATTGACTAGATAAAAGTTTTGTGTTAGAATATTTAGGCACTTGGGGGGGATTTTAATGGCAATGCGTCATTATTATAATGTAGATCGTGACACTATACGTCATTTTTGGATGACATTAGGAATAGATCAAAATAAATTTTCTATTATTGATAAGATGGATTATAGTGTAAGTGACTTATATGAAATATCACCAATTAATTTCTATTTTGTACCATTTACTAATCATACAGAGATAATTCACAATGAATATATTAATTATTTAGATACAGTATGTAGTTTTTGTGACTCAATGAGTAATGATTATGATAAAAAGAGACAAAGAGATTATGTAGAAGCATATTGG
Source organism: uncultured Clostridia bacterium (assembly GCA_947304495.1). The sequence continues at coordinate 7,428 of CAMZBG010000005.1, forward strand.
GGAATAGTGGCTACTGCTACCAATTTAAATATGATTCCTAAAGATTCAGATGATTATCTTTTATATTTTTCAAGATTAGATGTTGTCTTGGCAACTACGATGAGACAATTAAATTATCTATCTATAAAGGAATTACAAAATCTTTATATGCTAATAAAAAACGGTAAGGCAGAAGAAATATTTCAATTAGCAGGAACAAGGTATGGAGCTACGGGAGTATTTATTTATTTAGGAATGCATCCAAATATAGATTTAGCTGATTATGAAATGTTTGTTGGTAACACTGCCAATACATCATATGAAAGGCTTGTAGATTTATTTTTAAATAATATTTATAAGAAAACTTATTATAAAGTATCTGAAGGTGTATTACCTATAGATATTTTTGGATTTAAAAGAGTTTCTATTCCTGAAATAAATATGGAAGGTTTTAATTACGCGGGATTACTTCCGCCTAACGAAGAATTACTTGAAAAAGCTTTAGCGTTTAATGGTAACCCATTTGTGAGACCTAGTTATAAGTTGTGTAAGGAATTAACAGAAAAAAATAGTATCAATTAATGATACTTTTTTATTTAATTAGTTTTTTAATACTAGAAATAGCATTTTTTTCAATTCTAGATATTTGAGCTTGACTAATGCCTAATTCATTAGCTATTTCCATTTGAGTTTTACCGATTAAGAATCTATCTTTTAAGATTTGAAGTTCTCTTATTTTTAATTTTTCCATAGCTTTTTCTAAAGCTAATTTTAATTCTCTACCATATTCTTCTTCTGGCATGCTTAATTGATCGCATAAGTAGATAGTATCTCCCCCATCATTATATATGGGCTCATACATACTTACTGGTTCTTTTAAGGAATTTAGGGCATTAGCTAATTCATATTCAGGAATATTTAATAGTTTAGCTAAATAGCTATCAGATGGGGTTTTACCTTCTTTAATGGTTATTTCTTCTTTTAATTTAATTGCTTTATAGGCTAAATCTTTAACACTACGAGAGATACGTAAGGATATATTATCACGAATGTATCTTTTCATTTCACCAATAATAAGTGGGCAAGCATAAGTAGATAGTGTTACATTATATGAGGTATCAAAATTATCAATAGCTTTTACTAAACCTAGGCAACCTACTTGAAAGAGATCATCTAGATTATCTACTTTGTTATTAAATTTTTTTAAGATTGATAAGACTAATTTTAAATTACCATTAATTAAATCTTCTCGAGCAAACTTATCACCATTATGCATTTTTTTAAATAATGCTAAGTTTTCTTCATTGGTTAATGCTTTTAGATTGGAAGTATTTATTCCACAGATATCTACTTTATATTTTGACATAAAAACTCCTTTCATATCTATATTGATACGAAAGGATTAGAGTTATACATTACTTTTTCTTTTTTAATTTAGATAATAAATTAGTTATAAAGGTTATTATTAAAAAGATAACGACAACAATAACTATTTCAGTATTTTCTACTTGATTGTTATCTTCTTTGTGATCATTTTTTTCATATTCAGCTTTAGCATTATCATCCCAGATACCTAAATCTTTACTTTGAGCTAATTCTTGGCTTTTAATAAGGGTATTGGTATATTTATAATCATCATAGAGATATGCTACTTTAGCATATCCATTGCTTACTAAGATATCTTGTAATAATTTATTATCTACGAATACCCAAGCTAATAGTCTTCCATATTTATCTTCTTTGTTACTATTAGAGTCATATTCTAATTCGATAGTTTTAGCATTAGTTAGTTTTTTACAAGTATATTCGCTAGATTCTTTACCATAATACTCTATTTTTTCTTTATCTTTTACTGATTCAGGGGTATCTATTGCTAACATACGGACAAATTTTTCTTCATTATTTACTTTTATTTTAAAGGTATCACCATCGACACAACGAGAAAATGTTATTTTTTCTTTAGCAGAGGGATTACTAATAAAAATAAAAAATATACTTATTAATAATAATATTTTCTTCATATTTATCACTATAATAAGTATATCATAAATATTAGATTAGATACATTAAATTTAGAATAAGCGCTACCATAAGCCATAAAAGATATGGTATTTGTAAATTACCAGCTAATGAATCAATACTTCTGAACTCTTTAATCATTTTGATAACCATAATGATTAAAATAATAATCCAGATAAATGCTAATAAGAACCATTTAAATTTAAAGAAGATAAAGCTCCATAATAAGTTAAAGATTAATTGGATTATATATATTTTAGGAATGGTTTCTTCTTTTTCATAGATTATGTAGGAAGATATGCCCATTAAGATATATAGTATTGTCCAAACTACTGGGAAAATCCAAGCAGGGATAATACTGTCAAGACTAGTATTTACTGAGGTTAATAGGCCTACTAGAGCACCCAATGAGACTGGTAATAAAATAGCTATTAGTAGTCTTTTATAATTTATTTTCATAAGCCTCCTTATTAATATATATGTAAAAGAAGTAGAAATAATTCTACTTCTATATTTATTATGGATAAAGTTTTAAAATATATGACGATGATATTTATCTTTACTAAAACCAATGATTAAGATAAATATGGTATTTAAGAATATTAAACCTAAGCCAAATAAGAAGCCATGGCCAAATGATCTAGCTAATTTAAAGTTAATGGTAAGATAAAAATAAATGATATATATTAGAGCTAGAATATTGGCAAAAGGGATAAATAAGCAGATTATTGAAATGATAAATAACCAGAAACTTAAGCCTACTATTTTACATAGAATATAATTATTGTAGATGGGAATTAAAGATTTCCAACCGCTTTCATGAGCTTTTTCAAAGATACGCCACATAGCTATAATAGTTAAAAAGACAATAATTATGGAAATAGTAGTAGTAGTACCATTTCTATATTTTCTTAATACTGATATAATGTCAGTAAAATCATACATATTATACATAATTTAATCCATATACTTTTCTAATTCTATTTTATCCCATATTTGAATTAGTTTTTTATTGGCGGTTTCTTTTATTTCATTTGATACTTCATCATTGGTAATAATAATACCCGCACTGACATTTTCTTTTTCCATATCTTTTAAGGTTTCTTCAATATGATTAAGAGTTATTTTGGTATTTAGATATACTTGGACAGTATAATCGACATTACCATATCTAGCTAAGATATCATTATCATCTAATTTATCGTTATTAGCTATTCTAGGATCATCAATATTAATACGAGTATAACCTTTCTTTAATAAGATTGTATTGATATAATTTCTAAATTCTCGTTCATCAACATAATTTTTTATGATAAATAAATCGTTCATAATTTCACCTTTCCTTACGATTAGATTATAACACATAATTAGAAGAAAAAGAAGTGATTATTCACTTCTTAAAGCTTCAACAGGATCTTTTTTAGAGGCAGATTTAGCAGGAATTAAGCCACCTATTAGAGTTAAGATAATGCTTAAAACTACTAAAATAAAGGCACTACGAATATTTAAGATAACTATTAGTGGAATATTACCAGTATAGTGATGTAATATTTTATTGATTATTGGTATTAAACTATAAGAGATACAGATACCAAAAATACCAGATAATAAACCAATTATAAATGTTTCAGCATTAAAGATAGATGAGATATTTCTTTTAGAAGCACCAATACTTCTTAAGATACCTATTTCTTTAGTTCTTTCATAAACAGAGATATAAGTAATAATACCGATCATAATTGATGATACGACTAAAGATATTGAGACAAAGGCAATTAAGACATAGCTTACAGCATTGACAATAGTTTTAACTGAATTCATGATGATACCAGTGGTATCTGAATAATTAATTACTTTATTATCTTGTTTTTCTTTTTTCATCTTATTATTATATTTATCAATAAATGATAAGAAGTGTTCTTTACCATCAAAGCTATTAAAATAAATAGAGATATAAGTTGGTTCTTCTTTATCTTGATAACCTAAAGAGATAAGATTAGTTTTTAAGGTTGTTTCTTTATTGTTCATAAGGGCATTAACTACTCTAGCTAATTCATCTTCACCAAAGTTTAGAGTAAAGGCACTAGCAATTTTAGATTCATCAATATTAAATGATGAAGCAAAGCTATTAGTTAAATTACTAGTTATTTCTCCTACTTTAGTTAGGATTGTTTTTTTCATTAAGGCTTCTGTCATAGCTCTAGCTAATGATTCATAAGTAGAGATGATAGGAGCACTTTTAGTATAGGCATCGATGATGTTAGGAACCATATCAGGATATATTTTAGCAACAGGATTATTCTCATCTTCAGTTAAAGATGGATCTATTTTATAATAAGTATTAATATAGATATTTAATAAACCTTTAAGTAAACCAGTATAAGTAGTTTTAAAGGTATCACTAGGAATAACATATTTACTTTCTAAATCTTTAGTAATATTAGAAGGATTATTAGTATTCATATATGAAGAAATGGTATTATCAATATCATTTAAGCTAATAGTATCTTTAATACTTAAGAAGAGATCATTAGCAATAGTATTAAATCCTTCAGAAAAAGCATTTTTAGCAGGATTGATATCTGTTGTAATAGCATTACTAATTTCGGTCATACGACTGGTTGTTTCGTTTTTAATTTTTTCTTCATCGATAGTAATATTAAAAGCACTACTTAGTTTATCTTTATCGATAGCTACTAAATCAGAAAAAGCAAAATCAAAATCATTATTTTTACTATCAAAACGATTGCCAGAGAAGATATCAATTTCAGGTTTAGCTAATTGTTTTTTAACAATATCGGTATTTTTAGATTTATCGATGATATGATCGATTAATTTACCGGTATAAGCAACACCAGGATTTAAGGCCATACTGGTAGTACCTACTTTAGGTGAAATAATACCAACAATTTTCAAGTCTTCAGCCCCTTCATAAATACCCTTTACATAATTATCATCTTCGGACATATCTTCATAGACATCATACTTGGTATTATATTTATAGATATCACTTGGCATAATTAGTTTTAATTTAATATTTAGTAAATCTTCATATGTTAGGGTTAATGGTTCATTATTAATATTAACTCCTTCACCACTCATTATTTTATTTACCATATTAGTTAATTCTTCAGTGTCTCTAAGGCCTAAAGAATAGATAAGTAAATCAGAAATACTATTTGGTTCTGATAGGACAATAATCATTTCATTATATGCTTTTGGATAAGAGCCAGCTAATAAATCATAACTATCTTGAATAATTTCTTCATTATCAATCATTTGAGTGAATATAGAAGCCATGCTTGAATATGAGCTTAACATGCTAGAACCATACATAGAAGTAAATAAATTATTAGGATTTAGTTTAGCGATATGGTCAGTAGCATCGATGGTATAGATTAGGGGATCAACGCTATATGAATATTTAATTGAAGATATATCTTTATCTACTTTATTCATATTATCTTCTAGATAATGTTTAAAGCTTTTTAAATCATTAGCTTTTATATTAGATAACATATTAGTTAAATATTGTTTTTCAGTTACAGTATTAGATTTATCATTAGTTTTATCACCACTAGTCATCGATAAGAGCATACTGGTAATATCAGTAGATTCTTGCATAATTGTTAATGGATACGATGTTAATGTTTCTTCTCCAATGGAATCAACATAATTTTGAAATCCAGTAGAAACGGCTAAGATTAGGGCAATACCTATAATACCGATAGAACCAGCAAAAGCAACAAGAATAGTTCTTCCTTTTTTAGTCATTAGATTATTAAATGATAATGATAAAGCGGTTCTAAATGACATACTGGTTTTTTTAGTTTTATTATTTTTAACATTAGGATTCTCTTTGGTATTAATTTTACCATCATATGGATTAGAATCAGAAGTTATTTTACCATCTTTTAAAGTTATGATACGATTAGCATATTCTTTAGCTAGGTCAGGATTATGAGTAACCATAATTACTAATTTTCTATTGGCAATCTTTTTTAATAAATCCATTATTTGGATACTAGTTTCTGAATCTAAGGCACCAGTTGGTTCATCAGCTAATAAGATATCAGGATCATTTACTAAGGCTCTAGCAATAGCTACTCTTTGCATTTGACCACCAGATAGTTGATTAGGCTTTTTATTGATATGTTTTTCTAAACCGACATCTTTTAAGGCTTTTTTAGCTTTTTCAGTAGCTTCTTTTTTTGATATACCTGATAAGGTTAAAGCTAATTTAACGTTATTTAAGATAGTTTGATGGGTAATTAGATTATAGTTTTGAAAGACAAAACCAATACGATGATTACGATAACTATCCCAATCACTATCTTTAAATTTCTTAGTACTTATTTCATTGATAATAAGATCACCTGAGGTGTAATGATCAAGGCCGCCAATAATATTTAAGAAGGTAGTTTTACCACTACCAGATGGTCCTAAAATGGCAGCAAATTCACATTCACGAAATGAGACACTAACGTTATCTAGGGCTTTTTGTTTAAAGCCTTCAGTTTCATATACTTTAGTTACTTTTTTAATTTCTAACATAGAGTCACCCTCTTCTTTTATATAATATGTATTTATACATATAACAATGAGCTAGTTGATATTATATCATATTTTTTATAAATGATAAAAAAAAGATGTCTTTAGGACATCTTTATACGTACATTGGTACTCTTTTGAAGCTTTCTACTTCATTATAGGCATATTCATCCAATAGAACAATCTCACCACTAGCTAAGCTTTTTTGAACATCAATCAAGCGTTGATTGCGTGATCCACGGAAGAGAATTGATAAATCTCTTTCTGAAAGAACGAATCTTCCATCTACCAAGACATCAATTTTTGATAAGAATTCTTGATATATTGGCTTTTTAGCAGCTATTTTTAAAATTTGTTCAAATGTGAATCCGGTATATACCCATATATTTAAACCTTTTTCTCTGGCATGTTCAGCAATGATATTGCAAGCTTCTACTTGATACATTGGATCTCCACCACTGAATGTTAAGCCAGTATGATATTCTAGTTCATCGATAGCTTGTAAAACCATATCGATAGGAACTTCGCCTCCACCTTGGAAATCCCAAGTTTGAGGATTTTGACATCCTTTACAATGATGGCCACAACCTTGAGTCCATAGAACAGCTCTTAGTCCTGGTCCATCGACAATACTGTCTGTTTGTAAATCGGCGGCTAAACGAATATATTTTTTAGTTTGTTCCATGAGTTACTCTATCATTAACTTCTTCTTTTTTAGCGTTGTTAAATCTGTCTAGAGTGCCAACTAGGTAACCAGTGATTCTTCTGATTCTTTCAAACTTAACACCATCACCTACAGTTTTAGTTTTCTTAGTTTCTTTTTCCATTATATATTCTCCTTTTCTTTTTTATTAACGAACTGAGCAGCAGTCGTAACTATTAATTTGTTCCATTGGAACGCCTTCACCTTCGTGACGTCCACATCTTGGACATACATCTTTGATAACTCCAACATATCCACATACAGGGTCTCTATCTACTGGATGGTTGATAGCTCCGTATCCAATGTCATTATCATGCATAATTCTAACAACACTTTCAAAGGCATCAACATTGTTGACAGTATCCCCATCAAGTTCAACATATGAAATATGTCCAGCATTGGTAAATGTATGATATTTTCCTTCAATTTCCATTTTGTGTTTAACGGTTGTTTTGTAATAAACAGGTACATGGAATGAGTTAGTATAATAATCTCTATCAGTAATACCTTTTAATTTACCATATATAGATCTATCGATAGCAACGAATCTTCCAGATAAACCTTCAGCTGGTGTAGCTAAGCATGTGAAGTTTAGATTATATTCTTTGGTATATTCATCGCATTTTTCACGCATATGTTTAACGATTTCAATTCCTAATTTTTGAGCTTTATCGCTTTCACCATGATGTTCTCCAATTAAAGCTTTTAGGGTTTCAGCTAAACCAATAAAGCCAATAGATAAGGTACCATGTTTTAAAACTGTTCTAAGTTTTGTGGTTTCATCTAACTTTTCACTATTTATCCATACATGAGATCCTAATAAGAATTTAAAGTTATATTTAGATTTTGAACATTGACATTCAAATCTTTGAAGTAATTGTCCTTTTACAAGATCCATAACTTCATCTAATTCTTTGTAGAAGCCTTTCATATCAGCTTTTGTTCTTTCACCTAAAGCAATTCCGTGTTTTATACCAATTCTTGGTAAGTTGATTGAAGTAAAGCTTAGGTTTCCACGTCCAGGAGTTACTGCTGGTCCACAAACATTAGCAAGTACTCTCGTACGACAACCCATATAACCTACTTCAGTTGTATAGTCACCAGGAACATAGAAAGCTTTATTGAAACTAGCATCAATAAATGAGAAGTTAGGGAACAATCTTTTAGCAGAGACACGACAAGCAAGTCTAAATAGATCGTAACTTGGATCTTCTTTGAAATAGTTAATTCCTTCTTTTACTTTGAAGATAGAGATTGGGAAGATTGGAGTTTCTCCATGTCCTAATCCTTCTTCAGTAGCAAGTAAGTAGTTTTTAATAACCATTCTACCTTCTGGGCTGGTATCAGTACCAAAGTTAACGGAACTAAATGGTACTTGAGCTCCAGCTCTCGAATGCATTGTATTTAAATTGTGGATAAAGGCTTCCATTGTTTGGAAAGTAGCTCTATCTGTTTTATTGATAGCGTTATCATAGGCAAATTTAAACATTTCAGCTAATTTCTTACTCTTCTTAGTAATATCTTCAAAAATATTTAAATCAAATTCAATACTTTCTAATTTATCGATTATATCGACAACTTTATCAAAATTAATAAATTCACTAAATCCTTCTAATTCAATAAGTTCTACTAATTCTTGTTTAAATTCTTTTTTAAATGTTTTTAATACTCCAGGAGCCATATAATAATCAAAGGCTGGAATACTTTGTCCACCATGTTGTTCATTTTGGTTTGCTTGAATAGCAATGGCTGCTAAAGCACCATAAGATGAAATTGAATTTGGGGTTCTCAAATATCCATGTCCAGTAGAAAAGCCATTTTTAAATAGTTTTTCTAGATCTATTTGAGTACAAGTTGTAGTACCCATAGCCCAGAAATCTAGGTCATGAATATGGATAGCACCTTCATCATGAGCTCTTGCATATTTGCTATCCATTAGATAAGCTTTAGCAAATTCTCTAGAAACGGTAGATCCAAAATGAAGCATTGTACCCATTGGACCATCGCCATCAACATTGGCGTTTTCTCTTTTAGCATTTTCTTCAGCAGCTGATTTTAAACCAAGAGATTCGATAGCTTTAACGAATTTATGTTGTTGTTTAACAACGAAGGCATCACGAGAAGCACTTCTTCTTTCACGATAACCTTTATATGATTCATATACTTCATCATACTTCATTTTCTTTAAGATGTCTTCGATGATATCTTGAATATCTTCAACACCGATAGTCTTTCTATCTTTATAGTCTTTTTCGATTTTATCTAAGACTTTTTCCTTTACTTGATTAACTTTTTTTTCGTCATAGTTGTCATATACGCTATCAAAGCCTTTTTTAATAGCAATAGCAACTTTAGTTTCATTGAAATTAACTCTCTGTCCACTACGTTTAACGACGACGATATCGTTAAAAAAATTGTTTTCCATAAAATCCTCACCTTCATGTGTAAGAGTGTACATACCGCACTACTCTTAATCTAAAATAATATTATAATATTTAATAAAAAAAGTAAATATTTTTTTGTTATCTTTTTTAAAAAATATCTACTTTTTTATTTTTGAATTTTTAAATTTTCAGTTTTAAAAAATATTTTCCTTTATTTATGCGGTTTTTCATTTTTGATTTGGTAACTGTTCGCTTTACACTTAATTTAAGCAATTATGTATAGCGGTGTTTTAATTGTGATATTTATAAAAACCTTCGCCTGTCTGTTTGCCTAATTTTCCTTCATCAATATATTTATTTAGGATGGCCAACATTCCTTTATAATTATATGGTAACATCATTTTTTTAAGTAGTGGATTAATAAGTCCAGGAACTTTTTGATACTCTAAAACAATGTTTTTAGCAGTCATTAGACCAACGGTATCGATAATTTGGAATGGTCCTTTGGGAGCACCTGTTCCTAGAGTCCATGCTTTATCGATACTTTCAGGATCTGATACGCCATTAGCTAACATATCTATAGCACTTAATAAGAATGGAACCAACATAGAATTTAATAGGTATCCGGCTTTTTCTTCTTTTACTGGTAGAGCAATCATATTAATAGCTTCAGCAAATTCTACTATCTCATTAAAATATTTATCAGCTGTACCTGGATGAGCCATTACTTCTGCTGTATTGTTTTTCCATATTGAATTAGCAAAATGTAATGATAGGAATTTTTCTCCTCTACCAGTAGATGATGCCATCTTAGATGGTAATAGGGTTGAAGAGTTGGTTACAACTACTGTCTTTTCTGGTAATAAAGGAGCTATTTGTTCATAGAAAGCATTCTTTATTTTTAAATTTTCGGTAATTGATTCGATTACTAGATCAGCATCTTTTAAAGCTTCTTTTTGATCTGTTTCTATTTTGATGTTTTTACTTGCTTCTTCTACTTTAGCAAGGCACTTTTTTTCATCAAAATGATCATAATCAGCGATACCTCTAGCCCAATTATCTTTATCTTTAGCCATTAATTTAATAGTTTCAAGATAGGTCTCTTTTAATTTATCTAATTTGGTTTTAGTGTCATTTTGGTTATCTTCTTTTCTTTGTAAGATAGTTACATCAAATCCACAATAAGCACTTTGAAAGGCTATTTGACTACCTAAGACACCTCCACCAGCAATAACTATTTTTTTATATTCCATATATATTCTCCTTACTTTGTTTTAATATTAATACTGCCAATACCACCATTTATTTCAAGATAGTTATTTCCATTACCCAAAGTAGTATTATCAGCAATATTTTGATTATTTAATTTTACTTCACCAAGGCCTTTATCGAAACTAAAGGTATAATCTTCTTCAGTTAGTGCTAGGTCTAATTTAACTTCACCGATGCCACTATCGATTTTACTATTGCCAGTGATGCTTCCAGAAAAGTTAACTTCCCCTACACCTAAATCTAAATCTAGATTATTTAGGCTGCTATTTTCAAATGTTACTGAACCAGCTCCCGTTTCAATATTAGCTAGATTGGCAGTAATATTTTTAATTATGGTTTTTCCAGCACCTAATGATAATCTTAAGTTATCGGTTTTAAGACTATCTATAGATAATTTACCAGCACCTGAATTAATACTTAATTTAGTTAGGGATAAATCTCTTGGTAAATAGATGATAAGTTCTTTAGCTTTTCTTTTATTAAGATATTTTTTTTGGTTATCAGTAATTATTAATTTGTTATCCTTTTCATTAATTTTAATATTTTTATTATTTGTTTTAATTGATACGCCATTACCTTCAATTATCTTTAAATCAGTATAACCAATATCAATATCGATATATGTAGGGATTATATCATAGGTAGTAGTTGTATATTCATTGTTATCTTCTTCTTTATCATATATGCCAATACTGGTAATAATACTAAATAAGAAATTAAAGATTGCATACATGATACTTATACCTAATAAGATAGCTAAGATAATAGCTACATATTTAATTCCTTTTTCAGAATTGGTCATTTAATAGTCACTCCTCCGAATAAGCAAGTAGCTATAACATAGATAGTATCACCGTCTTTTGCTTCTTCATTTTTCCTATCATTAGATACGCCACCAAAGAAGGAATTAGATTTAATTTTGATTTTAGCATCATCTGGTACTAATAATTCAATACCGCCAAAAATACTAAAAGCATTAATGATAACATTATCTTTAATTTTGGCTTTTCTTAAATCTAGTTTAATACTTCCAAAAATGGCATTTAATTCAGTTCCTTTAAATACTTCATTATCTAGGGAAATATTTTGGCCTGAAAAGGTAGCGAAATAATTATTATCATTATTTTTTTTAATATTTAAGTCTTTTATTTCTTTATCTATTTTTTCATTAAAACTATTTTTGAAAATTAAAGATAATCCTAAAGCTATAATAATAATTGGGAAGATCAACGACCAAATAAGTTCAAAATTAATAATGTTATAGCAAGCTAATAAAAGTAAGATACCTATTATTAAGCCAATAACACTACCAGTTTTATCTTTGTCATTGATTAAACCAATCAAACAAGGAATAATGATAAATAATGTCCACCATCCTTTAAAGAAAATATTAACATTAATAATACCTAAAGTTTTTCCAGCTAAGATAAGGCCAATTATAACTAAAATTGTACCTAATATAACACTGTCTCTGTTTTTCATTTTTTACCTCCAACAATATTATAGCACATTTTAATTGTTATCAATTATATTTTCAACATAAAAAACTCAGAATAATTCTGATGTGAACCCCCAAGCAGAGTCTCAGGTTTTACCATTCTCACTACTCCGCTATTGCAAATATACTATTTACCGATAAAAAAACAAATGTATTGTCAAAAAAAGGCATTTTTTTGCCTTTTTCGATTTTGTTTTTTTGATTAATTCTTTTATACTTATAAATGCTATATTTTAATATTTAAGTTTTATTTTTTATTTAGACAATACTCAAATAAATCTTCATGAGTATAGTTTTTACTTTTTACAATATTAAAATTATCACTACATTTGATTACATCATAAAATAAGGTATCATAATATAAAAGGGCTCCTTCATCACTACCAAGATATGTAGTGGATATTCTAAACATAGGAGCTACATTGTTGGTTTTAACATTGATATAGTCAGTAAATTTTAAGATACTTAGGGAACCTAAAAAGATAATTATGATAATTAATAATCTTTGACTTAACTTTATTTTATTAGTTAATCTAGATATTCCAATAGTAAATATAGTAATGCCAAAGGTAGAATAGATAGAGCCCCAACTACTTTCACTTGGAAAAATCATAATAGCTGACATAGCTATAAATAGACCAAAGATAATTAGTAATAAGCCAATTATACTGCTATATTTATTGATTTTTTTAGTAGAATAATCGATTGTATTAACGATATTTTCTTCAAATTTTTCTTGATATTTATCTTTACTTATTTTTTCTCCACTCATAAGATCATTGATTGTAATATCTAGCGTATCACATAATGGCTTAAATAATGATAAATCTGGCATATTTCTACCATTTTCCCAATTGCCAATAGATTTATCAGTTACGCCTAATTTTTCAGCTAACTCTTGTTGAGTTAATTTCTTTTCTTTTCTTAATTGTTGGATAAATTTACCAATCTTTTCTTGATTCATTTTTTCTCCTTTCATGTTAAAATCATATAATATTTATTATAAATTTAACAGGAAATAATACTAGGGTTAGTTAATCTTTAATAAATAATACCATTACCATCAGATAGTAATATTATATTTTCTTTAGTAGTATTTTTTAATGATTCAATAAATTCCTTTTTTCTATTGGCATGAGGAATAATTAATCCATCGATGATTTTTAATCCTTGATAATCAGTCATACCGACATTGTTATCATCATATTCTAAAGCTGGTTCAATAGAATTACCTAGTATTTCACTACCAGCACTAGAGCCAATATATATTTTGTTGTTATTTATGAATTTAATTATTTCTTGATCAAAATTATATTTTCTAATCATAGCTAAAAGATAAAAAGTATTACCACCCATCATATACATAATGTCGTAATTATCAATATTTGTTGAGGAATTACCAATCTTATATTCAGTTATATTTTCTGCTTTAATACCAAGATCTAAAATGGTTTTATATTCGGTATTCATCCACGATTTATCTTCTTCAATATCAGAAGCAGTAGTAATATATAATAATTTTATTCTAGATGGTTCTTTTTTTAATAACTGATAGAATTCTGCTTTGATATTATTATTGATAATACCACATGATGTTAAGATTATATTTTTCATATCATCACTTCTCTTAATATTATTATATCATAATTAGCAATAAAAAAGATACCTTAGGTATCTTACTGACGAGATATAGCAGCTTTTTTAATATCAAATGCTTCAACAGTTTTAGCTAGTTGTGGATATAATATACTATAATATGATACTAAATCACGAATTAGTTTATTTGAATCAAAAATAGAAATCATTTCCATAGCTGTCAATTCATTTCCTTTATTGAATTCTCTATCAAATACATTATATTTATCACCTGATTTAAATTCAATGAATTCATCTTCTTGAATGCTTATTTTAGTTTTACTTCCATCACTATATTCAGTATATACTGTAAGCGTAACATATCCTCTATTTGAAACATCAAAAGTAACGCTGTATTGATCACTATTGTATTCACCAACAACATCTATATACATAATTCTATCAATAATCAACTGTTGGGTATCTGTTTTTTTATCAACTAAAGGATTATCTAGACGAAATGCTATCGAACTAAATGGAGATACTAATGAAATGATGTTTTCGGCTTGAAATCTATCGATAGTAAGTGGTTTAAAATTATTTATACTAGATAAATTAGCTTTTTTTGCGGATGTAGGAACCATATCACACCCATTATAAACATCTTCAAAGCTTAATTGGTTATCTTCTACTTTTACTTCAATTCCTAATTTTTTTAAAAATGCAAATATTTCTTGAATACCCATAATATTCCTCCTTAAAAATTGCTTTTTATAATAACATAAATTGATAATAAATGCAAATAAAAATGGATAAAATAAATTTCTATCCATTATTGGGTTTTTCTTTTGATCTACGATATTGTTCTGATTGATTACAACTTGTTATGGTTTCATCAAATTCTTGAATCCATGGGCCAACTATAAAAGTATTAATAACACGATTGCCATAATCTTGTTGAACGGCATCAAAGACAATTTCTCCATCTTTTAATACTCGCCAACTATAAAAAGCTCTACGTCTGTCATAAAAATCTAAAGGAGAATTTCTTATAAGAACTTCGATACCATGAGTTTTTAAAGCTTCATCGTATGTTCCTGATTGTCGATAAATACCCCATTCATATTTTTTAAATATTTGGGTATAAAATGTCTCCCCATTTGTCTGTTTTTCTTCAGAAGCTTTTTTTTCTTGTTCTAAAGCTGAAAGAGACTCATGGATGGCATCTAAAAAAGGTTCCCAAGCTCCAGGGATATATATAGATTCTTTTTCATCAAAGACTAGTTCTCCGTAAAAATAAATTGAGATATCATCAACAATTAATAATCTGTCACGTTGATATTTTTTACAATCTACGATTATCGGGTCTCCAGTTCGGTCATAACCGTTAATTTTTATACTTTGTGTACCAATTCTATTTAATATTTCTTTTGATTTGCTAATGATTGTTAATGTTTTTTCCATATTTTTCAACCAATTTCCTCCATAATTGCATATTATAATATTTTTCTTTAAAAGTCAATATAAGCTTATTAATAATGACTGGTAAGGGTTCTGTGATAAGGTTTAGTCATTTTAGTTTTATCTTGACCAAGTAACCAAATAAAATCATTTATATCCATACGAGAATATTTTTTATCTAGTTTTTCATATATATATTCGATTACTTTTAGCGTATTAGCTCTTATTTCTATTTCTTCACTAGAACCTGCTGGTAATGCTATTTTACTATCTACAAGGTTAGCTAAGTTATCACTAAACTCTAACATACCATAACATCTCATAACTTGAGGTATTTTATAATCAGCACAGCCTATTAAATGGGAATAATCAGTATCTATTCCCTCTTTGCTCTTTCTAACATGAAGAATATCAGATGTTAATAGCTGAGCACGTTTATAAAATAATATTTGATTACCATTATAAGTAGATACATCTTCATAATATGGTAATGAATTGACAATAAAAGATAATAATTCACTATCAACAGTTAAATCTTTGATTAGTTCATAAAATGAAGTATCTTTTTGTTTAAGAAAGGCATTCATTGCTTCTAAATTTTGATATCTATTTTCAAGTAAGGGAATAGTTACATTACCTTTTAAGAATTCTTTGAATTGATCAAAGCTCATTTCAAAATTAGGATCTTTTTTATATCTATTTAAAATTAAATATATTATCGCATAAGAGCCATCCATCTGTCCTTTTTCTGTTTGAATTTCCCATTTTGGTTCTCCCCAAAAGCAGTAATCACCAATAGCATGATAGATAAATAAGAAATCAATAATACTTTTGATATCCATATCGAGCATGCCATGGGGATTATCATCTAACCAATAAGTAACTTTAGATTTTTTTATTTTACTTATCATTTCATCAATTTTTTGGTAATTAATACTTACATTTTTAGAGTTATCACATACATATTTATAACTATGGCTCAATCGATCAATAATACTCATATTTGCCAATTCGTTTTCAAAGTATTTTTGTAGATCTGGATTGCTTAAAATTAATTCCATTTCAGCTTTAATGAATTCATCTTTATTAGTGAATAAAGTATTCATTCTTTTTAAATATGCTTCATATTTATCATCAGGAAAGTACATTTTAGCATAACCACCTTGACCATATTTACTAGATAGTTTTTTATATGAGTATTCAATAACATCAGCAATAGTAGGATTTTCATCTTTATGTCTTTCAGCTTGATAAGCAATCGATCTTTTTAGCATATTATCAACATCGATAGCACGATCGGCAGAAGATACTAGTTTTCCATAATCACTTCTAGCTTCATATTCTAAACTAGCGCGATGATCGGTAATAGCTTCAGCAATTATTCTTCTTTCTTCATCACTAAAGAATTCTTTCATTGTTTCATTTTCCATAAACATTTTACTAGAAACTTCTTCATGATTGTCGGGATCATCTTTATATCCAATATCATGATAAGCAGCAATTACATAAACCATATCAGGATTTAAAGCTAGATTAAATTTATCCATAAGTTCAAAACTACGATTAATAACATCTTCAATATGACTCCAGCCATGACCACCATAATTATTATCTTTATACTTAACCATTATCGTATTTTCAATATATTGTTTTAATTGTTGATTTACCATATTTATACCTCCGTCGATTAATTACAATATATCATTTTTTTGATTATAAGTCTATATATCAAAATAAAAAACAGTCTCTATAGACTGTTTTTATTACCTTTTATTAGCAATGCTAGCTTTAATAAATGATAGGAATAATGGATGAGCTTCTGTTGGTCTAGATTTAAATTCTGGATGGAACTGACTAGCAATAAAATGTTTATGGGTTGGTAATTCAATTATTTCTACTAGATTAGCAGCTTCATTTATACCAGAAAAGACCATACCATTATCTTCTAATAATTCTTTATATTTATTATTAAATTCATATCGGTGACGATGTCTTTCTAAGATCTTGGTTTGTTTATAATCTTTGTATGCTAAAGTATCTTTTTTTATGGTACATTCATAATTGCCAAGTCTTAGGGTTCCGCCTTTGTTAATTACGGATTTTTGATCAGCCATTAAATCGATAATAGGATTTTTGGTTGTCGGTTCAAATTCGGTTGAATTAGCATCTTTAATACCACAGACATTTCTGGCAAATTCAATGACAGCTAGTTGCATACCTAAACAAATTCCTAGGAAAGGAACATTGTTTTCTCTGGCATAAGTTATGGCTTTTATTTTACCTTCTATTCCTCTACTGCCAAAGCCTCCAGGTACTAAGATACCATTAGTATCTTTAAATACTTCGGCTAAATCAATATTATCTTTTTCTAATGTTTCAGAATCTATCCAGTCGATGATAACATGTTTATTATAGACATATCCGGCATGAATTAGGGCTTCATGAACTGATAAATAGGCATCATGAAGTTCAATATATTTACCTACTAAAGCGATCTTTACTTCTCCTTTTAAGTTTTTAACAGTATCAATTAAATTATACCAATATTTTAATTTGGCTTCTTTAATTGGAAGGTTAAATTGTTTTAAAATTATTTCATCAATATGTTGATCATAATAATTGATAGGAATTTGATAAATATTATCAACATCTACTGAATCGATAATATTTTCTAAGGGTACAGAGCAGAATAAAGATAATTTATTTCTAAGTTTTTCATCGGTTTTGTATGGTACTCTACATACTAAAGCATTTGGAGTAATGCCCATATTTCTTAAATCTTTTACACTATTTTGAGTTGGTTTAGTCTTTAATTCACCTGAACCAAATAATAATGGTATTAAAGTACAATGAACAAAGAACGTATTTTCTTTTCCAAGCTCATATTGAATTTGTCTTAAAGCTTCAATAAATGGTTGGCTTTCTATATCACCGACAGTACCACCTATTTCGGTAATAACAATATCGGCCTTACTAGAAATACCGGCCTCAAATACTTTATTTTTTATTTCATTAGTAATATGAGGAACCATTTGAACGGTCGAGCCTAAATATTCCCCTCTTCTTTCTTTTTCAATTACGCTACTATAAATTTTACCGCTAGTAACATTGGAGCTATAATTTAATTCTTCATCGATAAATCTTTCATAATGGCCTAGATCTAAATCGGTTTCACAGCCATCATAAGTAACATATACTTCTCCATGTTGAATAGGATTCATGGTTCCGGGATCCACATTAAAATAAGGATCAAATTTTTGCATAAATACTTTATATCCTCTAGCTTTTAATAATAATGCTAATGATGAAGCTGTAATTCCTTTACCAAGTCCCGATACAACTCCACCGGTTACAAATACATATTTTGTCATAAACTAACCTCCATGTTAACATTATACATACAACTAATAAAGAAAAATAGACTATTCTTTTTATATATGATATAATATAATTGATTTTGCACCACAATGAATAAAAAAATGCTTACATTTTTATGTAAACATTTTTTATTATTCATGTAAAATAAGATATTTATATATTTCTCCCCAGTTATTAACATTAATAACACGTTCTTTTTCAACTTTATTTGCTGCATTATTTTTAAAATATAAGGCACAAATATTGTTATCAGCAGCATTCTTACAAATGATGTCATCATCATCAATCATATAATCAACGTGTTCTTCAATTAATCTTTCTATTTTATGGTGTTCATTATTAAATATTTTAATATCACTAAAACCGATATTTTTTAATTTTTCTCTGGCTATTTCAGTTTCAAAATCGTTTCTAGAAGTTACGACAATAAATTCAAATTTTTCTTTTAGCTTATTTAAAACAATTTCAGCTCCTGTCATTATATTGGCAGTTGTTAATACTTTTTCAGCATTTTCATCATAAAATTTTTTAAATTCAGCTTCGGGCCAATCATATCTTTTTTGAAATATTCTTTGAGTATTATCGATAATCGTATCTTTCTTATTCTTTTCTACATCATATATTTCTGTATATACTCTATACAAGTTTTCTGAGTCAAATACAACTCCATCTAAATCTAGTGCTATTTTTTTCATTTTATCCTCCGTTTATTTAATTTCAAATTCTAGATATTTATTAAAAGATATATAATCACCATTTTCTTGATAACTAAATTCTTTGACAATTCGATATTTTCCTTTTAATTTACCATAGCCATATTCCCAATTTATATTTAACTCTTTTGATTCACCTTTTTTTAAACTAAATGCAGGCATTGTAAAATATAAATCGTTAATAGTAGGGACACTTTTCCAATAAACATAATCATAATTTTCAATTGAATATGGATTACCATATTCTAAATCTTTATCACTAAGATTTTCTATTATCATAGTTAAGCCTACACTAGTTAAAGTGTTTTCTTTTAAGGTAATTTTTAAGTTAATTTCTTCACCATTAATTTTATTTATTTTTATCATAAAATAATATGATATGTTTTTTCCTTCATAGATAGCATTTATTTTAAAGATAAATGGTCCACTAATACTTGGAGTAATAATATACTCATCTGTAAATTCGACTTTAGTATCTATAAATTTCTTGGAACTATAATCAAATAATTCGATGGATTTAATAGTTCCATCTAAGTTTTCAAGATACAATTTATTATTATAATATGAGGTTATGATATCATATTTAAATTCTTGAAAGTCTACTTTATCGATGCATGAACCGTTTTTATAACAAAATGAGCCAGTTACCGCTGTTATTTTTTTATCATCAGCTTTAATTTTAATTTGATGTTCGGCAGTAACATAAGTATTGATAACGCCTCCTACTTGAAAGCCTAAAATACTAAGTTCCCATCCATCTTCATAGCCGGTGGCTGATTTTTCACTTAACCTGTGGACTTTGGTATATTTATATAATATGGCTTTATATTCTATAGAACCACCATCTTTTAATCTAATAGGCACTGGTATTAACATCATTATTAAAATTATAATGACCACAATTATTATTTTTTTCTTTTTCATATATCCTCCATATTAATGGTGATGATGATGATGATTTTCTTTAAATTCAACATGACATTCTTTATCATCACACATTTCATCTTCGGTTTCTAAAATGGCATGACAAATGTTATGTTCAGCTAATTCTTCTCTAATTATTTGTTTTAATTTTTTGATATTTTTTGATTTAGTAACGATATGCATTGTAGCGTAATTATTAAAGCCATCGATGCTCCATACATGAATATGATGGATATCTTCTACTTCATTTATTTTTAATAAATGGTGTTTTAATTCATCGATATCAATTCCTTTAGGAGTTTTTTCTAGGAATAAATCTAATACTTGAGTTAAATTATTTAAAGAGTGAATAAGGATAAATAAGGATACACCAATACTCATAATTGAATCGATGATACTTATATCAGTAAAATTCATGATGATTGCTCCAAGTAAGACTACTACCCAGCCAAAGACATCTTCAAGCATGTGGAGATTAACTGATTTTTGATTGATTGAATCTCCTTCTCTGGTAACGTATGCCGCAATAAAATTTAAGACTATTCCTACTAAAGCAAAAATAATCATACCACTATAATTAACTGGTACTGGATTAAACAATCTCTTTATAGCACCAATAATCACTAAAATTGATCCTACTATTAAGATAGTGGTAGTTATGATGCCTCCTAATACGGAATATCTAATATATCCATAGGTATATTTATTATCAGCTTGCTTTTTACTTTTTCTTTCCATACAATAAGATATGCCAATAGATAAGGCATCACCTAAATCGTGAACTGAATCAGATAATATTGCGACAGAATTAGTTAGAATTCCTCCAAAAAATTCAAATATTGAAAAAGATATATTTAAAATAAAAGCTATTAAAATATTATGTTCTGTTTTCTTCATATCATCACTTCCATAATAATTATAATGTATTTAGACATATTATAACTTTCCTATGCAATCCAAGCTTGGTAATCTGTCTCTGATTCATTACCAGTAAATCTTTTACCACTTACAAAATTTAAATTTGGAAAATTATTTTGTAGACTCTTGTAAGTAGAATCAATTGGTGATGATCCACTTGTTACAAATACATATACTGTTTTACCCAACATGTTATTTTCCTCTAGAAACTTATCTATTATTGTTGGTTCTTTGTACCACCATATTGGAAATGCTATAATAACTTTATCATAATCAGCTAGATTAGATACTTTATTCTTTATTTCTGGTTTGATATTTTCTTTCATTTCAATAGATGATCTACTTTGTTTATCCATCCAATTTAAATCGGCTTCAGTATATTTTTCTTTTGGTTCTATTTCAAATAAATCGGCATTTATAGCAGTGGCAACTTTTTCAGCAACTTTTTTGGTAGTGCCACTAGCTGAAAAATAACTAACTAATATTTTACTCATTATTCCTCCTAATTAATTAATTCTTTAATTTTTGTTTCCATATCTTCAGGTTTATATGTTGGAGAATATCTACCAACAACATTACCTTCTCTATCAACTAAGAACTTAGTAAAATTCCATTTGATATCATTTTTCTTTTTATAAGTATTGCTTATTTTTTCTACTGCTTTCATAGCCATTTTGTTTTTAACACCATCGATAGTATCTTCAGCAATACTATTTTTTAGCAATGTATATAATGGAGATTCATTTTCACCATTTACCTCTATTTTGGTAAATTGATCAAATGATGTATTATATTTTAGGGCACAAAATTCATGGATTTCATCATCAGTTCCTGGAGCTTGATTTCCAAATTGATTACATGGAAAATCTAATATTTCAAGGCCTTTATCGTGATACTCCTTATATAGTTTTTCTAATCCTTCATATTGAGGAGTAAAACCACATCCAGTAGCTGTATTAACAATTATTAATACTTTACCTTTAAAATTACTTAATGATATTTCTTCGTTGTTTCTATTTTTGACTTTTAAATCATATATAGACATATATTCACCAACTTTCATATGTATTATATCATGATATTATTAATTATTGTTTTATAAATATATCTTCGGGCTTTTTACAAATTAGTAGACCTTCATAATTATAAATATCTAATGGCATACCATTTTGTCTACAGATTTCTGCAATCATATTAACGATATCAATATTCTGTCCTTGTAATTCAGCTTCAGTGATTGGTAGTATTAGTCCTACTATATACTGGGGATCTATTTTATCTTGAACTTGGACTTCTCCAAGTGCTAATCCACGTGTTTCTTCTCTTGGAACTGTTGGTATATCTCGCGATATAGCAAATGCAACATAGCGATAATCAAAACAGGTTATTATTTGATGATCTTTACATTCGATTGCTTTTTTTATGAACCTATTTTGAGGATCTGACAAAGATACTTTATCTTTATGAATATCTTCCTCATAATAAATACCAGCTCTATTTTCTGAAGCATCTAACTCAAAAGATGGATTATCATAATCAAAAGTATTGCCATGTCTTTCTAAATATCCCCTAGAACAGATCATTTTACTCTTTAAAATATCAGTTAGTCGTTTGTATGTTTTTTCATTACTTATGTCACCAATTTGATGAATATAATAATTTATCATAAATCCTCCCAAAGTTATTATTTTTTTCTAAGTATATTATAACATGTTTAATAATTATTTATTATCACTAATCATTCTTTTTTTAAAGATAATTATTGATAAGATTATTATCGAAATAAAATATATTAGAAATACGATTATATTATTAATAGTTAAATTATTATAATTATTGTGTAATGTTCCTTGTATTATATTTAGACATGCTTCAAATGGTAAGATTTTACAAATAGTAGCAAATGTTTTACCTACTAATTCTTTAGGAAAATACATACCACTAGTAAAACATACTAACTGGACAATAATACTTCCTAGACCGCCAGTTCCTTTTTCACTAACTAAACTACCAATTAGGATTCCTAATGAGATAAAGAATATAGAAATTATCATAGATACTAATATAGTGAGAATTATACTTATAGTAAATTTTAGACCCATAATAATAGCAGTTAAGAAGAATAAGATATTTTGAATTAAGACTATTGGTAATAATGATAAGATATATCCTAAAATATAATCACTTGATTTCATTGGTGAAGTACCAAGTCTAATTAAAAATGATGAAGTTCTATCTTTGGCTATTAAGGTAGCTGTAAATAAAGTAATAAAGGAAAAGCCAAATAAGATAATAGCGGGAGTAAAGTTTTCTAATTTATAATTATCTTCAGGTATATTGAATTGTTGAAATATAAATAATAAGAATAATGGTAAAATAATTTCAAATATTAAGCTTAAGGGATCTCTTATTAATTCTTTAAAATTTCTTTTAGCAAAATTAAGCATTCTCATTATAGTTCACCTCCAGTAGCAATGGCTATGAAGGCATCTTCAAAGTTATTGGCTTTGGTTTTTTTAATCAATGCTGATGATGATCCAATATCAACAAGATTACCATTAACCATTATACCGATTCTATCTGATAATTTTTCAGCCTCTTCCATATAATGAGTGGTTAAAATAATGGTTATTTTACCTTTTAATGATTCAATAATTTTCCATAATTCTTTTCTAGCAATAACATCTAATCCTAATGTTGGTTCATCTAGGAATAATATTTTAGGATCATTTATAAGGCTTATGGCAATGGATACTTTTCTTTGCCATCCACCTGATAATGTTTTAGCTTTTTTGTTCAAGACTGCTTCAAGCTTAAATTCTTTGATAAGTTCAGCTATCTTTTTTTCTTTATCTTTTATTTGATAAACTCCAGCCATAAAGGCTAAATTTTCTTTAACTGTTAAATTTGGAGCGATAGCCGTTTCTTGTGGTGATACATTTAAGATTTCTTTTATTTTAAATACTTCTTTTTTCATATTCATGTTGTTGATAATGATATCTCCCAAAGTTGGAAGTATTAGACCTGATAGCATCTTAATAGTTGTTGTTTTTCCAGCTCCGTTTACGCCTAGAAGTGCAAATAATTCTCCTTGTTTAATATTTAGATCTATTTTATTAACAGCAATTTTATCTTTAAATTTTTTGGTTAAATTTTTAGTTTCTATAGCATACATATTATTTATTATTTGGCAGTATTTTATTCATTGTATCTTCTAATATTTCAGATTTAACAACTGCCATTCCTTTCTTTTTATCACATAAAACTACAACTGTATCTCCTGGTTTGATATCAAACATTTGTCTTGCTTCTTTAGGTATTACTATTTGTCCTTTTTCGCCAACTTTAGCAATACCTACAAATTTATCTTTCATATATACCTCCTTCTAAGTATAACTAGTTATACTTTTCATACTTAATTATACACTCTTTGTCTATAAATGTAAATAATGTAAAAAGCAGTCATAATGACTGCTTAATGATTAACATTTTAGCTATCAAGTTCTGCTTGTAAATCATGTATTTTTTGTCTTAATTCGCTATTTTCTATTTCTAAATCATTGATTCTATCTCGATAATTATTTCTTTCTTCATTATTTTTTTCTATTTCTTTTAAATAATTAGTCCAATTATTCTTTAATTTATCGATATTAGATTTAGTGGTATATACATTTACTTCTTCGATGCTATCACTAATAGGAATAATTTGTTTTTTATTAGCATTTTTGATGAATTCTCTAGCAATTTTGGTAGGATTTTTGCAATATGTCCAAGCAGAAATTTCACTTTGTTCATTATAGTTATCTTCGATGTAACAATATTTATTTATAGAATATTCTATTTTTACATTATTATTATCTGATATTACATAATTAATATTATAATTACCATGTTGATGAATTAGCATATTATCTTTCATATCATATTCTTTAGTAACTACTTTAAGCATTGATTTATCATTATCTATGATGTCAAAAGAAAGAGTACCAATAAAGATTAAACCACAGCCGATACCAAATGTTAATAATGAAATTAGAAAACTCCAGATCATCTTTTTCTTATCATTTTTTCTATTAAATACAAAATTCAATATTAATAATAAAATAATGATTGCTATCGATGCTGATGAAGAAATAGCTACAAGTAAGCCTATAAAGAAGAATCCTGTTTTATAAAGTAGAAAAGAGATAACAAATGAACCAAGTAAACATATTAAAATAAAGGCAACAAATAAACCAAACATTAATAAGAAAAATTTAATTACACCGATTATAAATTTAAATAAAGAATTTATAAATCGATATTCACTATGTTTAGGATCTCTTATGATTATTTTATTTTTTTCTTGATTTGGATATTCTAACTTATCATTTTTAGATTTTTCTATTCCTAATTCATTATCTTCTTGTTCATTATCTTTTTTTATTTTTTCATAATAGTCTAAATATCTGGTTTTAAATATATGGGTTATAATGATGATACAGATAATTAATAAAGCAGCAATTAGTATAGAATCTAAGAAATTAACGACAAAGTAGTAAGCTTTATATGGTAGAAAACCAATAAGATTTTTTAATATTTGTCCTAAAAATACATAGAAGATTATCGATAATAGAAATAATACACCAGCGATAACAAATTGTTCAAATAAGCATTTAATTTTACTTTTAGCATTCATATTACTAAACAAGTTGACTGTATTGGTAATAAAGTTTAAAAAGTCATCAACGATATTGTTTAATTTATTTTTGCTTTCCTCCTCACCTTTTACTTCCTTAATATCTTTATGTAATAAATCATCTATATTTACATTAAATTTATCACATAAAGCAATTATTTTATCCATTTCTGGATAAGCAACAGCAGATTCCCATTTAGAAATTGCTTGTCTAGATACACCAAGTTCATCAGCTAGTTGTTCTTGTGAAAGATTATTTTCTTTTCTAATTCTTTTTAAATTTTCAGAAAATTGATTATTCACATTTTCCCTCCTTTTCGTAATCATTGTATAATTTCTACCGGTTGCATTCTACCACTTTTAAGTTGTTTTTTGTAGAATATTAGTTGCATTTAATATTATATCATGAAAAAAGCAGATTTTCATCTGCTCTAGATATTTTAATATTGCTAATTACTTTTTCTAATTTTTATTTCATCATCAGGTGATAATTCGCCTATTAATAATGATGATTTTGGATTATGTTTATGGTAATTATCATGTACTTGTTTTTCATCATAGTTGGCATAACAATATTTGCAAAAGTGTTTGCAAGAATTATATACACCAATATCGACCATTTCGATACATTGACAAGGAACGTTTTTTCTGGCTTTCCATTTTTTATATATTTTACCAGTCAATTTAAAGGCTAATTCCTTAGACATACATTCATCTTTAATAAAACCATATTCGGTTAAGTCACGAACTTCTGCACAAGTATGGACAACTATATGATGTTTTTTAGCACTTTCAGAAAAGCTTGTGCCAATTACTTTATAATCATTTTCGGTTAAAGTTTTATAATTTAGTACTTGATAATTATTTCTTACATTTTTATAATCATCAATAAATGATATTAAAATCTTTTCAACATAGCCATCTAATAAACGACATAATTTATCAAAGGCTTTTACATGATATTCTAAAGTATATTCATTATTAATGAAGACTGGATCATATCTTATTACGATATTTTCTTTACCAATTAGTGTAGATATTTTCTTTATAGCTTCGATAATATTTTTCTTAGAAGGAACATTTGGTTCGATATTCTTCTTATATGGTGTTAAAGTAACATGAAAATATACTTTCTTATTTATATCTTTTAATTTATCTAAAATTGGTATAGGGTTTTTGGTACAGAAGAATAACAAATCAACATCATCCATCATGATTCTACTTACTGTTTTGGGATAAAAAGGATTTCTAACATCAACAAATCCTTCTTTTAATCTATTCATCAACCAATCAGAATAAAATGCTACTACATCAGTTCTACCACTTATATTCAATATCACTTTATTATCCAATACCTCCTTAGTTTTATTTTTTAGTATTCAAAATCATAATTTCATTTTCCACTTCTTTATCTTCACTACTTCCTAGACAACCAACAATCCTGTATCACTATTGTATTTCATTGGTGGTTGTTTAAAAATACTCCAATCCATTAAATAATAATTGAAAAATATTATTTATATTTTCATTTGTTATATAATAAAAGAGAAAACTTTCTATATCTGTTTCCACTAAAAATATTCAAAATTATTGACAATTAATATGGCAAAAATCGGTGATTATTATCTGTACTTTGATTTCTACTTTTAATTAATATACTATATTCTTCTCCCAAATCTATTCCTTTTTTGGCTAAATCAAATAATTTTTTGACTTTTTCAAATCGTTCTAAATATGGACTACTAACATCTGAAATTGCATCTAAATATATAGCAATAAATTCAGGTTCTGGTATTTCGTATCCAGAATATGATTCTCTATATTGTTCATCAGTATAAACTCTATATACTTTTGATGTTTGTACTTGTGCTAGACCATTCACATCATGATAAAACTTTCTTATTTTTTCAATAGTAAGATGATATAAATGAATAAAGTTTGGAGAATTATCGGCAGCACATTTTTCTAGTTTTTCCATTCTATTACTAATTATAGAAATGTATTCTTTAACAGTTTCACTATCAAGTCTTGGTAAAGGTTCTTTATACTTGCTAATTGCATATTGCTGTAATGCATTTAATTGTCCTGTTCTATCAAATATAATCCTTGATGTTCCAATAATAGATAACCAAGCAGCATTTCTAGAATTATATCCATTATCTACTGATAAATATAAATCTGATATTGGTTTTTCAAAATATTCTATTTTAATTCCAGAACTATATTTTACACCTCTAATTAAATGTTTAGTATCGGAATTATCAAATACTATGTGTAAATCTATGTCTGAATTTTCATTGTTTAATCCAGTTAGATAACTACCATAAAAATAGCAACCTAAAACATGAGCATTTTCAAAATACTTCATTTCTGATATAAAATCAAATATAACTTTGTTAACATCTATACTTTCCATATTTGTTATCCCCCATATTGAATAGCATTATAGCATAAAGATTCGATAATTAATGTCATTTTGGCATTTATAACTCATTTATGTTATATATTCTCCTCACATATAGTGCTATTTTTATATTTTTTCTTACTGAAACAAACGGCCTTATTATTACCACCAACAACCATTTGTAGAAAATCTCTTATACTGTGTTCACTATCTATTAAGTAAAAATCAATATCAGCATTTTCGGCACCAGCCTTATCTCTTGCAATACTGTCACCTATCATTATACAATCTTTCTTATCTGTACCACCAATGGCTAATTCAAATGCTTCTATATCAGGTTTCATAGCATCTTCGCCGGCAACTATTTTATCTACATAATCATACAACCCTGTTCTTTTTAATCTAGGTATTTGTGTTCCACTAAACCAACTGGTAATAATTACTATTTCTTTACCATTTGCTTTTAAATATTCAAATAATTCAATAACGCCGTCGACAACTTCATCCTTTATTGTTTCTGCATTATGAATCATCCAACCGCTAATAGCTTCTTCACTAATAGTAAATCCTTTAATTTTAAAAAATTCACTTAATGTCTTAAAATCATACTTAGGAAATTTTAGTTCATATTCATCTATGATAGATTGTTTTTGTTTAAAAAATTCTTCTTGTTCTTCCAATGGAATTCTCTTTTTTAAGTAGTCATCTTCTTTAGACCAATCTGGAATTAATAAAGTATAGTCTAAATCAAATATATATTTTATGTAGTTCATAGTCGCCTCGTTTCTGATAAATTATTATATATCATGATTATCATTTAAACAACTAATATCAGTAAAAACTTAGCTAAAATTTATCTAAATGCTGCTTTTGAAGTAAAATTGCTAATATATGGCCATATTTCAATTTCATTTAACATATTTCTTTTTTTTAATACAACCTGTTATTACAAAAACAATAGTTACTACCAATAGTATACTGAGTGAATTATTTTCATTGATTTTTTTATGCTAATATTTTATTTATTTTTTCTATAAACTCTTCTTTTTGTTCTGTATTATAATATCCATCAACTTTTCCTAAGTAATTTTTATTTTTAAAGATTAGTAATGATGGTAAATCTGTTACATTGTACTTTTCTTTTATATTTTTTCCTGATTCAACTTTATAAAATAATGTATCCTTAGGCATATTAGAAGTTATATCTTTAATGGGAATTGATTTTAATAGACACTGTATTGAATCATCTTCATAGCACTCAACTAAAGTTATTCCATTGCCCATTTTTTTATCTAAATCATCTTCTTCAGCTATAAAAAATTCTGATAATGGAGCAGCTCCATATCGATCGACAAATAAATCTTTTGTTGTTCTTGGATCTTGTTCTATCTCTTCTTTCTTTTTTTTGTATTCTTCTTCAGTATGTGCTACTGAAATTGCCCCAATTGGACAGTTTCTTTCACACTCACCACAAGAAATACATTTATCGTTATCTATTTTTATAGTTTCATTTTCTTCATCCCACGATAATGCCCCTGTTGGGCACACTTCAATTCCACTACATTCTTTTGCATTATCACATATTTTAAAATTTATTAATACTGCCATACTATTTTCTCCTTCTTATCATATTAACTATATTTATTAACCTTTTAATAAATTCGTCTATTTCTTCTTTTGTATTATATTGGCCTAAGCTTACTCTAATTGGACTATAATTATCTAAATCTGCATTGCATGCCGTTAATACGTGTGATGGTAATGCTATTTCTGAATTACATGCAGATCCTGTTGAAACGAAAATATTAAACGATTCTAGAACTAACATCAATTCATCAGCTTTTACTCCTTTAAATGCAACACTTGAAGTATTTGGAGTTCTATTTTCCAAATCACCATAGATTATTACATCTTCAATATTCTTCTTTATTTCATTTTCCATATAATTTCTTAAATTTTCAATTTCTTTTTCTTTATTAAAATTGTCATCAAAGATTAGCTCCGCTGCTTTACCAAGTCCTATGATATATGGAACATTTTCTGTTCCACCTCTTCTATTCTTCTCTTGATGGCCAAAGATTAGTGGAGTAAATCTTTCACTGTCTTTTATATATAGCACACCAATCCCTTTTGGGGCATTAATTTTATGACCTGATATTGATAACAAATCAACATCTAAGTCTACAACATCTATCTTTATTTTTCCTACAGCTTGTACTGCATCACAATGAAATATAATTCCATTATCATGAGCTATTTTGGATATTTCTTTAATTGGATAAATATTACCAATCTCATTATTAGCCATCATTACAGATATTAAACATGTATTATCAGTTATTGATTCTTTTAATTCATTTAAGTCTAATCTTCCATTATTATCAACATTTAAAAATGTTATACTGTATCCTTGTTTTTCCAAATAATTCATCATTTCCATTATTGAAGCATGCTCTACTTTAGTAGTTATAATATGCTTTTTATTTGGATTGATTTTTATTGAACTCATAATAGCTGTTACATTACTTTCACTACCACAACTTGTAAAAATAATGTTTTCAGGATTTGAATTCAATAATCTCGCTACATTATTTCTTGATTTATCAATTTCATCCTTAATATTTTTACCAAATGAATAAGTACTACTTGGATTACCATACTCTTCTTTTAAATATGGTAACATTGCATTAAAAACCTTTTCATCAATTTGAGTAGTAGCATTATTATCTAAATATATTTTTTGATTCATAAAGTTCAACTCCTGTAATTATTATATCATATTTTTTACCAATACCACTTTCGAAGTGAACAAATGTGGTTCTTCCCTTATATTATAAGGCATTAAGCACATTTTTAAAAGTTGTCAAGTGTAGATAATGTGTAGATAGTACTGTAATTTTTACAATTTATACTATTTTTTAGCAAAGAAAAAACTCGCGTTTTCCCTAATTTTATGGGGTTTTGCGAGATTATTTACCACAACATTGCTTATATTTTTTACCACTGCCACATGGACATCTATCATCGTCCTTCTGCATACCATTATCCTCCTAAATTGGTCTTTTTTGGTCTTTTATCTTCCTAGATTTTCCTTCTTTTTCCGTGTATATTTTTTCTCAAGTTATCTAAAAAGTTATTTAAAAGTCTTATTTTTTTGATTTAGAATTTTATGTTTAACCATCTTTTTGCTATTAGTATCATAGCTATATTCTGAGATTAATTCTTCAAATTTTCCTTTTTGATCATAAACTTCATATCCATATTTTTTTCTAAACTCTTTTCTTTCATCTTTATCCATTAATAATACTTCTAAGCCCTTATCCATATGTAAAATTCCATCTAAATGATCATATTCATGAGATAAAACTGTAGCTGGAAATCCTTCAATAGTTTTTTCTTTTTTTTTACCACTTAAATCATAATATAATAATTGGATTTTATATGGTCTACATACAATTGCTGTATTATCCATACAGGATAAACATGCTTCCCAATATGTTGTTAATCCTTCACGATTTGTTATTACAGGGTTAATTATAATTTCTGCTTCATTATATCCTTTTTCATCATATTTAGTATAATCAGAACATCTTACATATATAACTCTATTTTTATATCCAAGTTGTATTGCAGCTATCGCAAATCCATTGCTTTCTAAAATATAATTTTCTAAATCTTTAAGTTCACTTGTTAAATCTTCTTTAAAATCTACCTCTTGACTAATTTGTCTTAAAAATTCAAGATTCTTATCTATTTTTTTTATTTCCATATTCACAGCTCCTATTACATATTATACCATATAAAAGGGAAATCTTATCGATTTGCCCTCAAATTTTAACTGAATCATAACACTTCAGGGTATCTAAAAGGTATCTAATTCCTTAAACTATCTATTTTGTCCTTCCTCCATTTTTATCAAATCGTTGGTATTACTATTTTCCACAGCACTGCTTATATTTCTTGCCGTGAGCCACATGGAAAGCAGAAAAATATTTCACTTTTTGTACGTCCTGATTCCATTAGATTCAATTAATTTTATATTGCTAAAAAAGATTCAAAAAACATTTATTTAGTATCTGAGGGTATCTAAAAAGGTATTTAAAAATTGCATTTTATCTTGCTCGTAATATCAAAATATTCTATACATTTCTATAAATTGTAATTTGTCGTACCTACTATATTTTTAATAAAACTCTAAACCCTCGATTTGAATAATAAGATTCTGCTCCATTATGAAATATAAATGTTCTATTATACTTTTTATCTCCAAATAATGCTCCACCTAATTTTCTAATTTCTATTGGAGTTAATATCCAGCTTGTAGACTTCAAATCAAAATCTCCCAATGATTGAAGATATTTATATTCTTCTTCGTTTAGGATTTTCACTTTGTTAATTTTTGCCTCTGTCATAATATCTGAATTTGGTTTATTATTTTTTCTACCATTTAAAGCATCTCTATCATAGCAAAGACTTCTTCTTCCAATTGGAGACTCTATTGAAGTATCACAATAAATATATTTATCATCTATTTTGTCATACATTATAATATCAGGTTCTCCACCTGTTTCTTCCATATACCTTAAAGATGAAATTACCTCTCTTGTTAATCTTTTTTTTACATCATCCCACCTAATATCTTTATGCATATTTTTATTTTGGATAAATCTTTTTTCTAAAATTAATTTTATTTCATCATCACTCATATTCATTCTCCTCATCAATTACTAATTTTCTTTGAACTTCATTATATAAGACTTTTATAAAAAAATAAAAGACTATCCCAAAATATATCAGGATAATCTTTTGAATTTTAAATTCGAGGGTATCTAAAAGGTATCTAAATCCCTTTTTGTCCCTTTTTATTTCTTTTGTAAATCTAGCAAACCGTTGGCATTACTGTTTTCCGTGGCAGTTCTTGTATTTCTTACCCGAACCACATGGCTTTTATTCTGGGTATATTCAACTTCCTTAATGAGCATTTTAGGCCATTACTTTGCATATTTTTGCTTTCTATTACACTACTTTTCACTCGAACTTACTAGCAGAACGTATGTAAAAACGTATGTAAAATTTATATTAATAGCCACCATCAATTGTTAATATTTCGCCATTAATATAACTTGACTCTTCACTTGCCAAAAAGTATATTGCATTTGCAATTTCACTTGGATTTGCAAATCTTTCTAAATAAATCTTCTTTCTTTCTTCTTCAATTAATTCTTTTGGTAAATCTTTATTCATTTCTGTATCTGCCCATCCAATAGCAATTGCATTAACTCTAATATTAGGTTTTAATTGATATGCTAAGTCTCTTGTCAAACTCTGTAATCCAACTTTTGATATATTATAATCAAGAGATTCTGGTGTTATTACTTTTGTACCACTTGTAGATGATACGTTTATAATTGTTGAACCTTTATTCATATATTTTAAGCACTCTCTAGCTACTATAAAAGCACCAATTACATTCACATTTAGGGTTCTTTTAAATTCATCAATTGTAATATCTTCAAAATTTCTATCAAATACTATTCCAGCATTATTTACTAATGTGTCTATTTTCTCATATTTATTTATTATGGTACTAATCATTTCTTTAACTTCTTGTTCATTTGAAACATCAGCCTTGTATACCATAGCACTTACATTATATTCTTTTTCAAGTAAATCCTTTAATTGATTTGCTTTTTCTTCGCTAGAATTATAATTAACTACAACATCATATCCTTGGCTTGCAAATTTTATTGCAGTTGCTCTACCAATTCCTTTTGATGCTCCTGTTATTAAAGCAATTTTATTCATTATATTAACCCCTCTATTATAAATACAAACGCATTTTATCATTCTTTATTTTTTATTTCAAGTTTTCTCTATGTCACAGCGGCAGTGGTCGCGATCTTCTCAATGCCTTTTAAATACTGATTTTTATTTTTAAAAAATAATCTTGTAAATGTTATAATAAAAAGCCCTTAAACAAGGGCTTTAATTTTATGCATTTTTACCATGACAATTCTTATATTTTTTACCACTACCACATGGCTTTTCAATTTCGTTCATTTGGCTACACTTGGCTGCATTTCATCTCACTTTATCCTGCATTTTTGCACTTAGCTACACTCTGCTCCACTCGGCTTTGCTAGTTATTTGTATCTAAATTTGTATCTAAAATATATGTCAATCATCTAAGCTAGGTCCATCTTTTTTATCTTGTCTAATTTGTAAATTTTCTATCTGTTGTCTTTCTATATTCTTAGCTAATTCTTCAGGTGAAACTCTTAAGCTTTCTAAAGACACATTTCTTGAGCTTGATTTCCCTCTAATATCTTGACTAGCTTCTGGAAGAGCTTTTACATCTTTTTTCTTAAGCAAACTTTTAATTTTTGAAATCATATTTAAAAATGGATTTTGCCAAACTTTGTTTTCTTTTTTTCTGTCTGCATAAAAAGCATCTCTATATTGTTTATAAATTTCCTTTGGCCTACCCTCAGAATCAATGATTTGAGCATTCCTAGAATTGCCATTTTCATCAACACAATGATACCATGTTAAACTATCACTATTTCCCCACATTATAAATCCATTTGCTATTTTTGAATATGTATCTACGAATGTTTGCTCTAAACGTTCCTTGTTACCATTTTTTTCGAAATCCAAAAAATCATATTCTGTTATATATATCCCTTTAGTTCCACATGCTCTCTGTAATTTTTTAGCTGATTTTATTATATCTTTTGGTTTTAATGGTCTATTAGGGCCTCGTAAATAATCTGTATAATGTGCTTGCAACCCTATGCCATCTAATAAAGTTATTCCATCTCTTTGTTCTACACTTTTTACTTGCTCAATAATATCAACTATTCTATCAGTTTTATCACTAATATACTCATTGTATTCATTATATATTATCTCTGTATTTGGAAATGCTTCTCTTACAATTTTTAATACATCTATAAAATATGAATCACCATTTTCTGGATTGTTACCAATTACATCTTTCCACCAAGAATCCCTTAAAACACCTTTTCCTGGTTCATCACTAGCTATTTCATTTAGAGCTTCTAATTGTCTTAATTCATATCCGTTTTCTTTCATAAATTCTGAAAGACTAGCTGCATAGTTTTTCAAAAATTCTAAAGCCATTTTTCTTTTTAATGATGGATCTGATACATTATCTATCTCTGCTCTTAAGTTTTCTGGTACAGCGTCATGCCATAGAAAAGTATGAAATTTTATCTGCTTTCCATGATGTTTGGCAAAATCATATGTTTCTTTAAGCATGTCAAAATTATAATTAATATTTGGATTAATTCGTATATTCCCTTCTTCATCTAAAACTGGATTGTCAAAAACTTTTTGATTATTTAAAACAGTACAATACATTTTACCTTCATAATCATTAGAAACTATTGTAATATCATTAACAAATGTATCATAAAGATTTTTAACTGTGTCAAAATTTAATGAATCAGATCCTCTATGTAGTTCAGTTGGTGCTATAGAAATTAACTTTTCACTTGATGTTTGTTGTTCTAAAAGGTTCATCATCTCTAATTCATTTTCTATAAGATACTCTTTTAATTTTGCATCAAACATAGTTCTTTTTTCTTTCTCTGGTAAATCCCTGT
Organism: uncultured Clostridia bacterium; assembly: GCA_947304495.1. The sequence continues at coordinate 43,513 of CAMZBG010000005.1, forward strand.
TATTAACTTCTTCGTATATGCCAAGTACATGAATTACATATGTTTTATATACTTCTCCAAAAAAAGGTTCTTTCATTCAATTCTCCTTATTTAGTTTTATAATAAATTTTATATAACAAAAGGAGCAAATTTTCTATATCTGCTCCTTTAAAGAATTATTAAAATATCA
>CAMZBG010000006.1 GCA_947304495.1 uncultured Clostridia bacterium
AAATACCACCAAATATGTGGTATATTGGAACAATCAATAACGATGACTCAACATTTATGGTTACTGATAAGGTATATGACCGTGCTATGCCAATTGATATCAATGATAAAGGTCAAGTATTTGAACCTGTAGATACGGAAGCACAGGATATAAATTATTCTTATTTGGATAGTAAATTCCAAGAAGCAATTAGTAATAATCCTATTCATGAGGATAACCTTAAGAAGATTGAAGAGATGGATGATTATGTTATTCAACACTTTAGAATTGCTTTTGGTAACAGAATTGTGGCTCATATGAGGAAGTTTGTACCAGTTTATGTAGCTTGTGGTGGTGATGAAGTAGCAGGAATTGATTACTTTATTGCTAGAAAGATTCTTCGTAAATTTGAGCAGTTAAACATTGCATATATTAGAGATGAAATAGATGGATTTGTTCAATTTTTGAATGATAAATTTGGACAAGATAAGATGCATGAATGTATTGAATATTTATTAAGACTTAAGAAGATGGCGTAGGTGTATTATGGGTAAGTTAAAGGTAATGGATTTATATGGGAATACTGGTGAAAAAAAGGTTGATACTTTTCTCGATAATACACGTTCTAATTTAACAATTAATACAGATATAAATAAGGTTGAGACAGATTTTGAATGGTTGGAACTTATGGAGGATACAGTAAAGTATTTAGATAATATACTTAGAAATCCAAATAGATTTATCGTCAATGAAGAAGAAATTGTTAAGGTAGAATTAGCTAGGAGAATAACCGTTGAAAGTATAAGGCATTTATCTAAACATACTAACTATATTCAAGAGATTGAAGATAATGGTGATGTTAAACCTTCAAAGATTTTAAATATTCAAAAAGATGAAAGTTACGACACATATGAAAATAGACTTATATATACATTGATAGAAAATATGCGTAATTTTTTGGAATTAAAAAAGAAGGATTTAGTTACTGCTTCTAGTTTAAAAGATGTTAAAAAAGCTAAATATAGTGCTAGAAGTAAAGTAGGTAAAGAACAAGTATTTATTGAATTAAATTATACGTCTACTTTAATTGATAAACACGAGCCACATGGTGAGTTTTCAGTTGAAGAACGAATTAAAAGATTAGATGATGATATAACAATGCTATCTAATACTGAAGTATATAAGACATTGAAAAGATTGCATGTAGCGAGAGTTATTCCTCCAATTAAGAAGACAAATGTTATTTTGAAGAATACGAACTTTCAGTATGCAATGAAATTATGGGATTATTTACAGACACATGTCGCTAGTAGTCCTAAGGTTGTTAAGAGTAATAAAAAGTATGAAGAAAATGGTATATTAAAGGAATATATGAATAATACTTTTTTACTTGATTATCTTGCAATGAATACGATTAATGATATTGATAGTAAGGCAAAAGAGGGAGAAGTTATCGAAGAAATAACTGATAAGTTAATTCAAAGAATAGTTGAATTAAATGTCGATTTGCCACTTACTACATTGAAAGAAAAAATTGGGGATAAGATAGCAATAACTAAGTGGAAGAAGGAAGCTAGTATGATGGAAATTCAGAATGCTTTCTCTAAATCAATTAAGAATTATTTAGATAAGATAGAAAATATGAAGATATAGCAGGTGATTTTATGAAATTGTTATGGAGAATTATAAAAGGAATTGTAACTTTGTTTTTGGTAGTAGTGCTTTTGTTAGTATTATTTCAAAAAATTACTAATAATAAGGTTGTAATAGGAAATATTTATATTTTTCAGATAGCTTCTGATAGTATGACTCCTCAATATAAGATTGGTGATGTAATTGTAGTAAAAAAAGTATCACCAGATACTTTAAAAGTTGGGGATGATGTTACTTATTTAGGAACTTCAAGTAATTTGAGGGGATTAGTAATTACCCATAGAATTATTAATGTTAGTGAAAATGAAAATAAAAAGTATTTTATAACTAAAGGACTTGCTAATCAAATAGAAGATCCACAGATTAGTGAAGATGACATATATGGAAAAGTTATATATCATACGGTAGTATTTAGTTTTGTGGGAAGACTTATGACAAATATTGTTGTATATTATCTGTTGTTTGTGTGTATAGGACTTAGTTTTGCATATGAGGTAGTGAGTTCTTTCTTCGTAAAAGAAGATGATGAATAATGAAATTAAAAAAAAGAAATAGGATTAAACCTTCGAGAATTGTATTTTTGATTGTTTTAGTGGCTGCTAATACGTTTGCTTGGTTTATATATGCTACAAGAATTGATACGAATGTGTCGGTGCATGTAAAGAGTTGGAATATAGTTTTTGAAGCGGATGATACTGAAGTTACAGATGTTGTTAATTTACAAGTTGATAGTGTTTATCCGGGAATGCAAGATTATATATATGATATTACAGCTTATAATATGAGTGAAGTAGCTGCTAGTTTATCGTATAAAATACTGGAAGCAAATATTTTAGGGACACAGTATATTACTGTAGAAGGTAGAGGAGAACGTGGTGAGCAAGTACAAGCTACCGATTTAACTAGTAGTCAATTAGAGACACAATTAGCAAGTAATTATCCATTTTCAATTTCAATTAGTATTTCTAATAATACGATCAATCAAACAAATGGTTATGAACAATATACTTTTAGTGTTGTTTGGCCATATGAAAATAATAATGATTCAGCAGATACAAGTTGGGGGATAGCTGCTTATAATTATAAAGAGAGTAATCCTACTTCTTCTAGTATTACTCTCAAAATTAAAATCGTAATTACACAGAATCCTGATGCATCAAGTTCATCAAGTTCTAGTGAGCCTAGTTCAAGCTCATCAAGCTCTAGCTAGGTTTTTTTATGGTTCAGGATCTGGTTCTGGATTAGGTGTTGGGGTAGGCGTTGAATTATTTTGACTAGCTCTTTGGATAAAGTTAATATTGGTAGTAATAGTAGCAATACCATTAACTGCAGCTTGGGTATCTGCGGCATTATCCATATCTTCCCCAGTTCCATCAATCCATTCAATATATATACGGTAAGTATTAGTTGTTACTTGTTCATTTAAATTATGGCTAGATGTAATCATTGGACTTGTTGGATCACTGAATTGGGTAACAGTACCATTGTTAAGACTATATCCAGTGAAAACAATATCACTAACAGTATTGGTTTGACCTGGTGAGAAAGTTATTTCTTCATCGAAAGCAACTTCAACATCAGATGAGTCAATTGTTATATCAAAATATCCAGTACTTGTAGGGGCAATATAACCTGTTTTTATGTTAGTGTTAGCGTCGATTACAGGAACAATCGAATTTGAAAAATCATTGTTACTAATGACATCTTGATTGTTTACAATAAAGGCCCATGAAGCAATTGTCAAGTCACTGTCAGCTTCAGCACTAGACACATATTTTGCGTATGATTCTTGTATCATATCAATAAGTAATAGCAAAGAAATGCATGCTAAAAGTAGGCGAAATTTACGAGTTTTAAGTATTTTAGTCATAATAATCCTCCTTTGCTATATATAATTATTTTATCAAATAATATCAATATTTAAATAAAATAGGAGTGTAAAAAAATAAATTGACAAATAATTTACATTTTGTGTTAAATGAAGAAAATGAAAAAAAATGAAACTTTTTTATCAAAATTTGTTGCTTTTTTTTGATATGTGGTTTAAAATATATTTATATGATAGGCGATGATATTCTGATATCGCTGTTGGTGGTGATTTATGGCTAAGGAAGTAATTGTTACTGCTGATAAGGTAAAGAAAAGAAAGATAACTTCCAGAGTAGTAAAGATTTCCTTGCTAATATTGCTAGTATTTTTGATAGTGTTATATGTAATATTGGAAATTATCTACCATGAAGGAAGATTTACTGTTACATTAGACTCTAATAAAACTCTTGAGAGTGGGTTAGCAATATTTGATAGTCTTAATAATTCTCAAAGTAAAAGAAGATTATATGCGACACCAATACGATTTATGGATAATATTTCCTATAAATGGCTTCCAGCAAATGTTGATACTGAAGCAGATGGCGCTCATAATGGACAGAATTATATAGCTTATTCATTCTATGTTGAGAATCAAGGTAATGAAGTACTTACTTATTGGTATGAAGTTATTGTAGATGATGTTATTAAAAATGTAGATGAAGCTATTAGAATTCGAATTTATCGTAATGGTGAAGATGTTACATATGCTAAAAGAAGTTCTTTAGGTGGGCAACCTGAACCAAATACGACACCATTTAAAGATATTAAGAATGCTGAGGGTACAATTATATTGGAAGAAATAAGTGGATTTAAACCTTTAGATTTAGATCGCTATACGATTGTTGTATGGCTAGAAGGTGATGATCCAGACTGTAACGATCCACTTATTGGTGGAGAAATAAAAATGCACATGGTTATAACTGAGGAACATGTAGAACAAGGTTAGGAGTGATATATTAAAATGAAAAAAAGTAAAAATCAAAACAGGAGAAAGAAGTGGAGAACACTCATATTATTGTTGTTCATAACAATAATTATGTTTGGAACTTCAACATATGCATGGTTTACAGCAAACCGTGTTGTAACAATTAACGATATTAATGTTCAAGTACAAGCTAGTAATGGTATTCAGATATCTACAGATGGACAGACTTGGAAATCTGTAATTACAAATGCTGATATTACTACTGCTTATACTGGCCATAATAATCAATTACCAGCTGTTGTTACGGCAGTATCTACGAATGGCGATGTAGATACAGCTGCTGGAGCTACTAAAGGTAATTTGATTATGTATTACGGTGTAGTAGATACTGATTCTAATACAGGTAACTATGTAATTACAGCTACTCGTGATACTGAACCAGGTGGTACAAATGGTCACTTTGTTGCTTTTGATATATTCTTAAGAGTTGATCAAAATATGCCTATATATTTAACACCTGATTCTAATGTTGTAGCAAATGGTACTGATAAAGGACTTAAAAATGCTGCAAGAATTGGTTTTGTATATAAAGGACATGGAGATATAGATGCAAATGCTTCTACATTACTTGCTATAAATTCACCTACTGCTTCAGCAGTTATTTGGGAACCAAATTCAGATGGTCATAGCGATGTAGTAGTAAATAGCGTAGCACCTGATTATGATATTGATGTTACTGGCTCATCAGTTACTTATTTTGGATTAAACGGTCCAATTACAACTGCTGTTCCATTAAAACCAGTAGTTAAAACTGGTACTATTGATACGACTACATATGCTGATAGAATGACACCTTTTGCAGTTACGACTGTATCTAATTCTAGCTATACGGAAATTCTTAGTTTGGTAGCAGGTGTTACTAGATATCGTGTATATATGTGGATTGAAGGACAAGATATCGACTGTGAAAATGGAGCAACTGGTTCTAATATCACTTTCCAACTTCAATTAAGTACAGATAATGGTACATCAGGAAGTGGAAGCTCTTCTAGTAGTAGTAGTTCATCTAGTTAATAATGTATAAATAACAGATATTGAAAAATATCTGTTTTTTTTATTAATAAATTAATGCTTTTAACTTGAAAATATGATAAAATATATAGTAGGAGAGTAGGTTTTTATGAAGTCGAAGTTAATGAACATAAAACATTTAAAAATTTGCTTAATAATGGCTATTTTAGTTGTTATTGTTTTTGCTTTGACTTTAATTAATTCTTTTAGTGAACCAGTTGATTCTAGTGCATGGGATGGAGTAGTAGCTAGAGAATTTACTAGTGGAAATGGTACTGAAGAGAATCCTTATGTTATTTCTAATGCTGGAGAACTTGCTCACTTTAAAGAAGTGTTAGAAGGTGATGAAGCTAATTTATATCTTGATAAGATTTATAAAGTAGTTTCATCTATAAATTATGGTGATTATGTTTTTAGTATAAATAATACAGCACCATTTACAGGAACATTTAATGGTAATGGTAATTCAATATATAATATTAGTTTTGTAAATAATATATTTAATGAGATTGAAGATGCAACAATTAAGAATATAAATATATCTGATTTTGAATATACTTTAGCTAATGAAACCGGTGCTATACTAGCAAATAATATTACTGATTCAGAAATAGATATGGTAATATTAACTGGTAATGTTAGTGTTGATAGTGAATCAGCTTTTGGTGGATTAGTTTATGCTTCTGAGAATAGTACTTATAATAATATTGTTTTAAATTATGATATTACGACTGAAAGTGAGAATATTTATAAATTTGCTAATACTTTAGATTCTGATGAAGGAAATAACATACTTATTAAAAATGATGATTATGATAATACTTCAAGTGAAACTGATATTGTTTTTGCTGGTTTCGATAATGTTAATAATAATATAAATTTAGAGAATTATACGAATGATGATTATTTAATTACTGTTAGTGATGATGTGTTTAAAATTGAAGAAGTTTCTTTGATTAATGAAAATGATAATACTGAAAGTAATGAAAATGATAATCAAGATAATGACGATAATAATGATTCTAATATAGTTCAAGGTACTATTAGGGGTACTAAGGGTATAAGTGGAGCTACAGCTATTACTGAACATGATTCTGGTGTTTCTGGTAATACATTATATATCAATGATTTTACAGCTGATAAGAACTACTTTAAGGGATTAAATTTTACTGAAATAAGAAATACTAGTATACCTAGTGGTATAAGTACAGGATATTATGATGATGGAAATTTAGTAAAAGTAGAAATTATTTATGATGGAGCTGATATAAATAATTCTGCATTAGTTGGAGCGGTATCACCTATTAATGAAAATGTTAATAAATATGTATATTTTAAATATTATCCTTTGGAGAGAAATGATAATGGAACATTAGCTACGAATAGTAGTGGGGATAATTATATAAGAATAGAACTTATCGATAATCCATTTAGTAAGAGACCTTATGTTAATTCTACTGAATATGGATTTAATGGTTGGGTTTGTAATCAAAATGTTGATACAACAGCTACTTTATGTGATAATGCTACATTTTCTATTAATACTGATGATTATACAAGATATCTTGATGTAGCTGTAGATGGCGGTAGTACTATTATCATCCATTTAAATGCTAGTTGGTATGAAGCTGATGTAGTCACTTCTTATTATGATATATCTGATTTTAATTCTATGTCTATGCAATCTACTATTTATACAACTACTGAGAATGTTGTTCATCCTGCTAGTTACTTTTGGAGACGAAACTATACTCAAATGGAATTTACTCGTACATATGTAAGAGGCGACGATGTGAATGGGTATATTCCAGCAAATTCCTGGTATAGAACAAATAGAAATTCTGGTACATATAACTATGTTTCTGGTAATAATACTAGATGTGCTAGAAATACAACTTGTTATGGGTTTACGGCTAATACAACAGCTATTTTAGCGGATTCAAAATATGAGGGTGGTACAGTTACATTTGTGGCTAATTTTAGACCAACAAATAGTAATACTGATACGACAATTAATACTTATAATACTACATATATGGAATTGCGTGATGATCCAGATGGAATTTATTCATATACTGAACAAGTAACCCACACTTATACATATATTCCTACCAATGGTGATGCTTCAGGATTTTATTATCAGGTAAGTAATCCAATGACAGCCATGATTCAAACTGGTGAATATTATAATGCTAGTGGTACAAAATGTACTAGTGCATCTTCTTGTACTACGGCATATAAATTAATTCAGCATAATGATACGGTAAATAAGTCTAATGGTAATTCTATTTCTTTGATTGAAAGAGCTAATGGAAATGATGTCGATGCTAATAAATACTATTATCTAGTTACTAGAGATATGAATATATTTAGATATACTAGTACAACTAGATTAGGTGTTTCTAATATTCAAGTTAATAGACCATTTACGGTAACTGGAACGGCAGTTAATAGTACTTCTGTTACTGGTATATTAAGTTTGAGTGGTACAACATTTACGGCTTCTAATGATATTGTTATTGAGAATATTAAAATATATGGGCCTAATACTGCTGGAACAAATAACATAGTTCCTGGTAATGATAGTAAAACAAGTAGTGTAATTTATGCTAATTCTAAGAATGTAAAAATTGGTAGAAATGTTACTAGTAGTAGAAATAGTTCATATTTAATAGCTGAATCAATACTTGGGGGTACAAATAGTAGCGTTTCTGGTACATTTAAGGTAATTGTTGAAAGTGGATTTTATTACGCTTATCATAGTGGTTTGATGGGTGGAACAGCTAGTAACACAATGAATGAAATTACTGTTTTAGGTAATGATTATGATCGTGTAGTTACGGCTAATAATGGAAAAACAAAATTTTTAATCGGTTTAGATGGATATTCTGGTAATGGTCATCATACGGCTGGTAATACTTCTTTGTTTGCTTCATATACGATTGTAAAAAGTGGTATATATGGTTTTAATAATGATGGTACAGCTAATAATGATGCTACTGCTGGAATGTATATTGGTGGATGGAGTGGATTGTGCGTCAATTCGCTTACAGGTACTAAAGTTGAAGGCGGAAAAATTAGTGTTATTGTAGGTGGTTATGGATACAACGGAACAGCCACAACTAATTCTACTTATATTGGTATGAGTGGTGGCGAAGTTAGAAGTATTTATGGTGGTGCTGGCCACTCTACAACTAAAGGTAATCGTATAATAAATGTAACTGGTGGAACAGTAAATTATAGTGTACTTGGTGGTTCTGACAGTTACAATTCTGGAAGTACCGATGATGGTATTGTTGATGGTTCTACTTTAATATATGTAGGTGGTACTGCTAAAGTAGGCGGTGGAACAGGTACATTACAAGGAGTTGAATCAGGTTCTGTGTTTGGAGCAGGTGGTGGTGATACTTCTTCAACGCAAAAAGGAACAGTAAATAATTCACATGTAATTATAAATGGGGGAACAATTAATACTTCTGTTTATGGCGGTGGTAACTATGGTTCTACTGGTACTCAAAGTAGTGCAGCAGCTACGACAACGATAGATGTTTTTGCAGGTACTATCGGAAATATTTATGGTGGAAGTAAATCAGCAGGTTTTAGTAAAACTAATTATGCAAGTACTAGTAAAATTGATATTAACATATCTGGTGGAAGTATTACTAATATATATGGTGGAAGTAATACTACTGGTGATATTAATGGTAGTGTCGATATTGATATTACTGGTGGAACAGTTAGTGGAAATATCTATGGTGGTGGACAAGGTAATCAGACAAAAGTTACTAATAATGTCGAAGTAACTATCGGAGATACTAATAACGGTCCGACAGTATCAGGTAGTGTCTATGGCGGTAGTGCATATGGAACTGTCAATAGTGCCAATCAAGGAAGCGTTTCAGTAGTTGTAAATAAAGGAACAATAACTGGATCAGTCTATGGTGGCGGTGAAGGTAGTGCAACTTATTCAGCATCTGTATTGGGTAATATAACTGTCGATGTTAATGGCGGCACTGTAGCAAATGTCTATGGTGGTGGTGATACAGCTGGTACGGCATCTAAAAATGTTAATGTAAATGTAACTGGTGGAACTGTAACTACAAATGTTTATGGTGGTGGAAAAGGTGCTAGTACATATGTTAATGGTGATGTCGATGTAGTGATTGGCGCAACCAATGCGGCAAGTGGACCTAGTATCGGCGGCAGTGTCTATGGCGGTAGTGCATATGGAACTGTCAATACGGCTAACAATGGTGATGTAACTGTTACAGTAAATAAAGGAACGATAACTGGATCAGTCTATGGTGGCGGTGAAGGTAGTGCTACTAATGCGGCATCTGTATTGGGTAATATAACTGTCGATGTTAATGGCGGCACTGTAGCAAATGTCTATGGTGGTGGTGATACAGCTGGTACGGCATCTAAAAATGTTAATGTAAATGTAACTGGTGGAACTGTAACTACAAATGTTTATGGTGGTGGAAAAGGTGCTAGTACATATGTTAATGGTGATGTCGATGTAGTGATTGGCGCAACCAATGCGGCAAGTGGACCTAGTATCGGCGGTAGTGTCTATGGCGGTAGTGCATTTGGAACTGTCAATACGGCTAACAATGGTGATGTGACGGTTACCGTTAATAAAGGTGTAATAACTGGCAGTGTCTTTGGCGGAGGTCAGGGAGATGCAAATAATACACCATATGTTTTAGGTGATATTACAGTAACTATTAATGGTGGAAACATTACTAACGTCTATGGTGGTAATGATCAGGCAGGTACACATAGTAAATTAAATGAAGTATATTTAAATGGTGGAACTATCGGTAGCGTCTATGGTGGTGGTAATCGTTCTAGTGTTACAACAACTCATGTATATGAAAGAGGCGCTACGGTAACAAATATCTATGGTGGTTCAAACTCATTAGGCGATGTTACTACAGCAAATGTCGAAATTGCTAGTGGTAGTGTTGGTACTGTTTATGGTGGTAATAACGTAGGTGGTACTTGTGCAACGACAAATGTGACTGTCAATGGAACGGCTGCAATAAGTAATTCTGTTTATGGCGGTGGTAATCAGGTAAATACGACAACAACTAATGTAACAATAACTGCAGCAAATGGTACAATACCAAATGTTTATGGCGGTGGTAATAGTGCAAGTGTAACAACTGCAAATGTTACTAAAAATGGTGCTACAGTTGGCAATTTGTTTGGAGGATCTAATAGTACTGGTACTGTGGCTACTAGTATCATTAATCATAGTAGTGGCACAGCTACGAATATTTATGGTGGTAATAATGCTGGTGGTAATACAGTAAATTCAACAATTAATTTTTCTGGTGGTACCGCTACGAATATATTTGGTGGCGGAAACCAAGCCACAAGTGGAACATCTGCAATAAATATCACTGGTGGTACCGCTACAACTGTTTATGGTGGTGGAAATCAGGCTGGTTTAACGACATCAAATGTTCATGTTACATCAGGTAATGTTACAACAGTTTATGGTGGTTCAAATACAAGTGGACTTGTAACGACTGCAAATGTATTAATCGATAATGCATCGTCTCCAATTACAGCAATTTATGGTGGCGGAAACTACGCTCAAGTTGGTACTACAAATGTTGTCTTTAATAATGGAACGGTATCTAATATCTATGGTGGAGGTAACTTAGCCCAAGTAAATGGTAATACGTTGGTAGATATCAATGGTGGTACTATAAATCAAAATATTTATGGTGGTGGAAACTACGGAGTTGTTCAAGGAAATTCAAATGTAACTATTACTAATGCTACAATATTGGGTAGTGCTTATGCTGGTGGTAATGGTGCTACCGCTACATTACAAGGAAATACAACTATTACTGTCGATGGAGCTACAGTAATAGGAACCAATGCATCAGTTCCCCCTGCTAGTGGTAGTGTCTTTGGCGGCGGTAACCAAGCATATACTGGTACTCAAGCTAATAATGACTCTACAAGTACAGTAAACATTGTAAGTGGAACAATATATGGTAATGTATATGGTGGTGCTAATACATCTGTTATTTATGGTAATACGATTGTTAATATAGGAAGAGATACAGTAACTAATGGTTCATCATATGTACAAGGGAATGTATATATAAAAGGACACGTCTTTGGCGGTGGTGAAGCTAATGCTAGTGGATCTGAAATATATGACTGGTTCTTCATAAGTGTTACTCAAGGTGTTCATATAAATGTCGATGCAAATGGTTATAATTCATTTGCAATTGATGGATCATTCTATGGTGGAGGTAATGCGTCTTCAGCAGAAGGTGATAGTTATCTGTTGATTAAGAATTATGGTGTTGTAAATAATCCTAAACGTAATGTTTCAATACAGAGGGTTACTTATACTACTTTAGATAATTCAAATGTTTTATTAAAAGGAGCTATCGATAGAGCAAATGAATATGATACTGAATTATTCTCTATAAGTCGTGTTGTTAATTTAAAACTAAAGAATAATTCATCATTATTCTTAGAAACTGGTGCTAACTTACTTGAGGAATTCGAAAGTTTAGATAGTAGTGGTAATATAGCGGTAGTAAATATTAATGAAGAAACAAATACTTTAACTAGAACTGTAGATAATCGTATCTATATGTTTGAAGGTAAAAATTTAAATATAGCAAAAGACCAGCAGGTAACTGATTATGGTGAAGTATATGGAATGACATTCTTAGGTATATTCAATTATGATAATAATAACAATGTCAATACAGGTATATATAATCCAACGTACGATCCAGGTGATACATTACCTTGGTCAGGCGCATTTAGTCGTGGTAGTTATGTGCTTGGAAAGCACTTAACAAATCATAATATTAAAGTAAATGGTTTTTATAGTAATTTTATTAATGAAGAAACAACTATAAATGAGGTAAATTATATAACTCCAACGCCAACAGATGCTTTATTCTATATGTGGTTTATTGGTGAAAACGTTTTGGAATATAATGTTAACTTGGTAGCTTCTAAGTATTCAACATTAGGTTCTGTAGAAACATCTTTCTTGGAATTCTCAAAACCTAATACATCATTCCAGATACTTAGTTTTGATTATAGTGAGATTGCTTCAGGTATATCTTTGATAGATAGGAATAATATTCCAAGAATAGCTAATAGTGCAAGTGATGCTAATAATATATTTGGACTAGCTATGGAAGCATCTAATACAGGATGGTTAACAACTGGTAAGACTTCATTTTATACAGCAGATCCAGCTATGGGTGGAACTACTTATTATGAAGGTGAAAACTCTAATATTGTGCCAACTATGTTATTCTATTTATATCACTCAAAGAATTTAACTGAACAAAAAGATTTAGGAACAGTTAGAATATCGGTTATGGCAATTACAAAATTGAATGCGTTGTCAAATGAAATAAAGAGACTGGTAATAAATGTAAATATGTCTACAGCATTATTCCAAACAACGGAATATGAAGGAGCAATGACTCCGGGTGATAAGTATGAGTTATTTACATCTACTTCAAATAATATTACAACAAAGAGTAAATTTAGTGCTTATTATTCACTTTATGATGGAGATACGAATATATATAGGACGGGATATCATAGAGCTTTAGCTTCATCTTTTGTATTCCCTGAGAATACAAAGATAACAATGCTTAACTTTATTAATGGCGTGCCTGAATACTATTATCATATTATAACTAGTAGTGATGTGACTACAGCACAGGCACAATATCAAAATAAGGGTGAGTGTTCATATCCATTCTCATTATTTACAAGGATGGGTAGTAGAAGTAATAATAGTAATTATGATGATGCTGCGATGAACGCTATATATTATAATGGAACGGCAAGTAGTGAAGAGTTTATCTTTATTGTTGATTTCTCTGAAACAACAATTAATAGTAATCAACTTGGAAATACACTGCTTATAGAAATGTTGGATAGTCAAAATGAATCAATAATGACTGTTTTAGGTATCCAGCATTCACAACTTACATACAATTTATATAGTAATTGTGATTCACAAATAGATTTGACAGCAACGGAAAGTTTAGATCCTTTGTATATTGGATATAGTGATATATTTGATGTTAACGTTGGATATCAAAATTCTTCAGTTGGTGGTGTTATTGTAACTGATACACAATACTTTGATTCTAAGTTAGGTTTACAGATTCATATATTAAATAATGATGATGAGATGGTATCTGGTACCGACTTAACTGGTACACACTTTTCTATGGATGGTGTAGCATATTATCCAGATATTAATGGTGTTACGCATATTAAGTTATCTGATAAAGTTGGTAATGCTGAAAAATGGATAACTTTCAATACTGATAATTCAAGTTTGGCTACAGGAGATTATACTTTTGTGTTTGAAGCTTTTGGGTCACCTGATGGTATATATTATAGTAGTGGTGATACGGATACTTACGAAAATGAAATAACGATAATCAATAGTACATATGGATTAGATCCACAAATTGATCAGAATAGTGTTGTCTTTAGTGGTGCTAATAATGATAAGAATTTGACATTTACAGTTGCTTATACTTCATTATTATCTAGTCCAAGTATAAGGATAGCGATGTATAGAAGAGAATATGACGAAATATATGATACAGGATATGAGTTAGTAGATTTACAAGATTATGTGGATCAACCATTATTTGCAACTGCTAATACTAATGAATATTTGATAATCAATAATCCAAGTGCTACTAATACGAATACATTACATATGAAAGAAGAATTAATGACCGGAACATATAGATTATCATTTAGATTATATGATAGTGATACGATGATTGGTGAAATCATAAGATATATAATAATAAAGTGAGGTATTTTTATGGAAGAAAATGAAATTAAAAAATTATCAAATGATGAATTAGTACAGGTATATCGTCTAGTTTTAGAACATATTGAATATTTAGAAAATGAAAAGAAAAAAATAGAAGAAGGGGAAGTGGCTTCAGAATGAGAGATGTATTAGAAGCTAAATATGCGGAATTTAAAAACATTATAGATATTCTTCCTATCAATACCAAACAAAATAAAAAGAAAAAATTAGATTGTATATTAGAAGAAGAGACAGCTAGTAATAATATGTTAAATAGTATCAAAGAAGAGATTAAAGCTAGATTAGATAAATTTAATGAATTAAAAGAAAATACTAATATTAATAAATTAGAAGTTGAATTAGAGAAATGTAATATTATAAATGAGTGGAATATTTATAATACAGCATATGAAAAAATGCATTTAGATTATTATTTATATAAATTACATACATATTATAAGGAAGATTTATCTAGTTTAAATAGCTGTATTAACAAGATTGTTGAGGCTTTTACCAAAGTTGGTATTACTTTAACTAAAGATGATTTTAATCTAAATAATCATGTTGCTAGTTATATGGAAAAGATATTGGACCATGAGAAAGATGATAAACTAGAAGAGTTATTTGAACAAATATATTGGAAATTTCCTGAAATTATCAAGACTTTAGAGATAAATTTTAAAAATATTTATTTTAAAAATGAAAAAAAGATTACTAAATATTATGAAGATAGACACATTGAATACTTAAAGAAACATAGCGATGATGAAATTATCAATATGCGTATTAAGATAGCTAAAGAAATCGATAATGTTAAGAGTAGGGATAAGTATTTAATATTTAATAATTTTAAGGATAAGGAATATAGTTTAGCTGATTATAATCAAAATGATATAAATAAAAAGAAGGAAATGTATTTTGGTGAAGATAATTATAGTTATGGTATGTTAGAAAAAATATATGATACATTATTTGAATATAATATGTTACTAAAATATAATTATCTTTTGATGGATATGCGTGAAAAGTTAGATAAGAAAGATACGCTTAAGAATTCAAAAGCTAATGCTTTAAAGGAAATAATTAAAGAAGAAGCTAAATTAAAGAAATTGAACGCTAAACAAGATAGTAAGCCATTACTACCATTTATGAAGAAGAAAACTGATGAGAAATGGTTATTTGATTATAAAAGTGTATTGGATGAAGTTATTAAGAAATATGATGAATTTGATACGGCATGTTTTAATGATTTAGTATTTAATGTATTATCTAGAGACAGTAGTGTTCTTGAGGTATTTAAACTTATAAGTTCTAATTATCTATATTTTGTTGAAAAGACAAAGGCTCTTGAAGATGGTTCTAATATAAGTGTTATAAGTGATAAATTTGAAGAATTAAAGAATGATGTCAATAATCGAAAGTTTTCACTTATTAACAATATAGCATTATTAGATGATAAGCAAATGAAGGAAATTATTGTCGATAAATATAATTTAGAAGGAATTAAATTAACAATTGAAGCATTACAAAAAGAGAATATCGAAAGGACAATGAATGATATTAAGATGCTTATGAATTATGAAGATGTTGTTGCTTCTGGAATAAATATTGATGATATAAGATTATATTTAGATGCTGAGAAATTATTTGATGCAGAATAAAGCTCTTTGTGAGCTTCTTTTCTTTACAATATAAGAATAAAATTGATATAATGTAGATAGGGAGGAAATGGTTATGTTAACTTATATTAAAAATGATAGTTTGGTTACTACTACATTAGCAAATCCTTATGATAATGCTCAAATCGCGGGTATTATTTCTGAGACAGCTAGTCTTAAAATGAATCCCAGTGGAAGATTTTATGAGATAATATCTTCAAAATATATACCTAAGGAATTTGGAAGCTTGCGTAGGGATGTGAGGGCTAAAAAAATCATAAAAGAATTTAGGGAAATTATACACACTTCTAATGGTACTGAATATATCGATTGGGATAGAAAAAGAGGTTATGCAATGTTTCCAGGAGCTTCAGAACCGGTTATGTGCATTTATAATATTTTACTTCCAGAATTAATGCGTTTTATGAGAATGTGGGTAGATAATCGTCATATGTCATCTCCATATTCATCTTATGACTTGTCAAGACTTTTTGGAGGAATGGATAATTATTATGATGTTCATACGTTATTTTTATCAGCTGAAGGAAAAGAAAAATTATATCAGTATTTCCCAGAATTTGCTATGTTCTTTTATGAATTATATCCTTATATGGATATTAAAGATGGGCAATCTTATGATATAGGAGAGTTAACTGATACTAAAGATAAATTAGCTAAATTAGGATTATCAACATCTCAATGTGATCAATTGATAAGATGTCTTCCTGCGGCGGAAAACAATTCACAGGTATTAAAAATGATAAGAAGTAAGAAAACACAATAAAAATTGTGTTTTTTATGTTAGGCACACAATTTTATTTTTTTCATATAATTATATAGGTGATAATATGAATGATAAATTTGATGGTGTGGTAATTGATCCTGGTCATGGAGGAGTGGATAGTGGAGCAAGATATGGTGATAATCTTGAAAAAGATTATACTTTACTTATAAGTAGATATATGTATGATAGATTCAATGAGTTAGGTGTACCAGTATATTTAACTAGAGATAGTGATATTACATTGGAGCCTACTGATAGGGTTAATGAAATATTATCATTTTTTGGAAATGATCCAAATGTTGTAGTAATATCAAATCATTTAAATGCAGGTAAGGGATTAGGTGCTGAAGTAATATATGCGCTTAGAAATAGTTCTGAACTTGCACAATCAGTACTAAACAACATTGGTGATACTGGTCAAAATACAAGGAAAATATATCAAAGAAGATTACCTAGTAATCCACTTAAGGATTATTATTATATTTTGAGAGATACTGGTAAGACAGAGCCAATTATTGTTGAATATGGGTTTATTGATAATGATTTAGATTTGACTTTTATAAAGGATAATTATAAGGAGTTAGCTGAAGCTGTAATAAAAGCTGTTTTGGAATATAAAGGTATTCCATATACTAAACCAGATGGTATAGTTACTGATACATATAAAGTAATGAAGGGTGATACATTATATTCAATAGCAAAAAAATTAGATACTTCAGTATCAGAACTTAAGAAAATTAATGGATTAGATAATAATAATATATCGATTGGCCAAATATTAAAGATACCTGTGAAAACAATAGATTTAGGGGATACGGAATTATATCAAGTAAAAAAAGGTGATACATTATATTCAATCGCTAATAAATATGGTATTTCATTAAAGGAGTTAAAAGGAATAAATAACTTAGAGAATGATAGTTTAGCTATAGGTCAATTACTAAATGTTCCTAGTGGATTATCATCAGTTAATACGTATGTTGTTAGTACTGGAGATACTTTATATAGTATAGCTAAGAAGTTTGGCACAACTGTTGATAAGTTAAAAAAAGATAACAATCTAGTAAATAATATGTTATCTATTGGTAAAAAGTTAATAGTTCCTTTGGAAGAAGATATGACATATGTGGTTAAAGCAGGAGATACTTTATATAGTATAGCTAAAAAATATGATACATCGGTATCAGAACTTAAGAAATTAAATAATTTAGTAGATGATGTCTTATCGATAGGGAAAATATTGATTATAAAATAGCTCTATATTAGAGCTATTCTTTTCTACTAAGAGTATATCCATTGATTTCTTCTTTGATTATGCTATTAAAATTGACAATAACGATAACGACATTTTTATAATTATCTTGATCACTATTATTTAAGTCTACTCTTTCAGCTCTTTCTGTTTCATAACTGATATAATAACAGAAATTATGAACTAACCATTCTAATTCCATTGAAGAGAATGTTCTATTCCAAGGAGATGAAAATTGTTGTTCATACGCTAATAAGATATTTAAGATAGCATGTATATCTTTTAACTTTTTAATTTTGTATGAATCAAATACTGATAAATATGGGTCACTCTGATCTCGACCATCAATAATGCAGATATCATCAGGATTTTTATCTATTATTTCTTGTAAGTGTTCTTCATCAGTTATATATATTTTTTTACCATTATAAGTAGCATATGGCATGTCACTTCCCATCTGATATTCGGTATTATATATAATGGGAGTTTTATTATCACATTTGATATCCTTTGGAGCAAATAGAAAGGTAATATATGCGAATAATACTAATAGCATTTTTTTATAATTGTTTTTTGGTTGCATATTATCACCCTTTCTGCGAATAAAAAAATATCTGTTAAGATAATATATATAGATTATATCATATTTTTGATTTTATGATATAATATTTATAGAAAGTTGAGGTAATTAGATGAATGAATATATTAATTTAGATAATGATAATATTGATGATGAACATATATGTTGTGCTATAGGTGATCCAAAACATCAAATTGGTGTTGATAAGAAAAAAGAATGGATTAGGAATAAGTTAAAGGATGGTCATGTATTTAGAAAATTAAATGAGCGAGGAAAAATATTTATCGAATATGAACCTATAGAGACAGCTTGGGTACCGATAAATGGTAAGAATTATGAATATATATATTGTTTATGGGTAGCTGGTAGTTTTAAGGGAAAAGGGATTGCTAGAGAATTATTAGAATATGCAATTAAAGATGCTAAAGAAAAAAAGATGAGTGGGATATGTACAGTGGTAACACAAAAGAAGAAACCATTTATTGGCGAAAAGAAATTTTTTCAACATTTTGGCTTTGAGACAGTAGACACGATAGGTGAATATGAATTAATGGCTTTGTCATTTGATGATAAGGAAGCACCTAAATTTAGTGATAGCGCAAGAAATATGAAAATAGATGAAAAAGATTTTACTATCTATTATAGTAATGAATGTCCTTATGTTGAATATGAAGTAAAGGAATTAACTGATTATGCAAATGATAAGAATATTAAATTGAAATTTATAAAGATTGATTCATTAGAGAAAGCTAAAAATGCTCCATGTTTTATGAATAATTGGGCAAATTTCTATAAGGGAGAATTTATATCTAATACAATTTTGAATGCAAATGCATTTGAAAAACTATTAAAATAAAGCACTAACTATTAGTTAGTACTTTTTTCATTAATAATTAATTCTTGATAGCCAGTAGAATCATCAAATTCTCTTTTAAATTTGATATCATCAAATATTTCTATGCAGATTTCAGCTGTTGAATCAACAATACATCCATCTTTTAGATGACCACCAATGGTATTACCATGAATGTCTGATAATGAAATATGAATATGAACACCATCTGGTGATAAGGTACCAGTGATGCTTACAATTTCAAAATTTTCATTTTTTTCTAAAATTGTTTCACCAGTTGCTAAGCGAATTCTTGCTTTGTTTAAACAACCAACACAGCAAAGAATAATACCTGATATTTGATTTTTTATGGCATATGATTCTATTTCTTTTTTTAAATCCATTCCTTTAGTTAGACGAAAACATTTATACATATGAGCCTCCTAAAATAATTATATCGTTAATTATATAAATGTCAAATATAGAATTATGATATAATGAATATAGGAGTTGATAATATGGCTAGTACTAAGGATTATCGCGATTATATTTTAGGTGAATTGAGCATTTTAGATGATATAACATGTAGGCCTATGATGGGAGAATATTTGTTATATTATAAAGGAATATTATTTGGGGGAATATATGATGATAGATTTTTAGTAAAAAGAGTAGATGGTAATAAAAAATATAATATGAAAGAAGAGATTCCTTATGATAATGCAAAGCCAATGTATTATGTAGAAGATGTAGATAATAGGGATTTGATTAAAGATATTGTAGTAGATACATATAATGATTTAAATGAATAGGTGACTTTATGGATAATAATTTATTTATAAGAAAAATAATTTTAGAAAGGGATAAGATTGAGTCTTTTGATAAGTATCCATTTAATATAGAGATAGTTAAGAACTTTGATGAGTTAGAGTTAGATTCACCGGTAACTTTTTTGATTGGTGAAAATGGAATAGGGAAGTCAACAATTATAGAAGCAATGGCTGTTGCATTGGGTTTACCAGCAGAAGGTGGTACCGTTAATTTTAGATATGAAACGAAGGATACAACTTCTGGTTTGGCTAATTATTTAAGAATTCCTATTTATAATAAACCAAAAATGAAATTTTTTTTAAGAGCAGAGAGTTTTTATAATTTTTCTTCTGAAGTTCAAAGATTAGTTGAGGAAGATGGATTTAGTAATTTATATAATTCATATGGTGGTAATCTACATGAATGTTCACATGGTGAATCGTTTATTCAGCTTATTAAAAATCGTTTTTCTGATCATGGATTATATATATTAGATGAACCTGAAGCAGCATTATCTCCACAAAGACAATTATCACTTTTATGTTTAATTGATCAATTAGTAAAAGATGGTAGTCAATTTATAATTGCTACACATTCACCAATTTTAATTAGTTATATAGGTGGTAAAATATTAGATTTAAATAATAATTTTAAAGAGGTAAAATATAAGGATACTGATATTTATTCACTATACAGAATGTATTTAGATGAACCTGAAATGATGCAACACAGATTATTTGATGATATATCATAAAATTGTTATTTTTTCAAGACTTGTAATTATTGGTATATTGGTGTATTAAATATATGGAGGTAAATATGAAAGCAGTATGTGGTGCTAATTGTAGCGAATGCGATTTATTTAAAAATAAAAGATGTAAAGGGTGTATAGAAACTAATGGATGTCCTTTTGGTAAGAAGTGTTGGATAGCTAATTATATATCTATGGGTGGTAAAGAAGAATTTGATAAATTTAAACAAGAAATAATTGCTGAATTTAATGCTTTAAAGATAGTTGGAATGCCTAAAATAGATGAATTATATCCGTTATATGGCGAATTTGTTAATTTGGAGTATTCATTACCAAATGGAAAAAAGACTAAATTATTATATGATGATCAAGCATATTTGGGAAATCAAGTAATTTGTGAATTTAACGATGGTGAGATGAAAAAATGTTTTGGATTACTTGCTAATATGGATTTCTTGTTGGTATCTGAATATGAAACTAATGGAAATAATCCAGAAATAATTATATATAAAAAACGCTAACTAATAGTTAGTGTTTATTTATTATTTGCTGGTAATCTTTTTAGACCTTTAGGATATGCTATATCATCGTGTTTCATTAGCGCGTAGCTAATTAACTGAAGGGAATGAAGATCAGTAACTACCAGTGTTTCATTATCTTCTTTATTTTCAGTGATTTTAACTATTTCGATAATGAATTCATCGTGCCAATCAATTTTTTTATAATTAGGATTCATATAAGAATAGGCAATAGTTACTTGCTTATTTGATTTAGCAGATATTCTGTGAGCTATTTCTTTCATTTTATTAAATTCAAACATACTAAATTCTTTACCACGACCACGAAGAACAAGCAAATCAAAATTATCTATTGATTCATCATCTATAGTTAATGTATCTATATCAATATCAAATGAGCCACTACCAACATGTACATTAAAGTTTTGATGAATATCATGAAATAATAATACATTTCCCCAATATGCATTATGTGATAGAAATACTATATTTAGATTAATACCATTATTAATTCTATCTTCAAGATATAATCTATTGTTATTTTCCATTACGATTGCCTTTCTTTGGTTTTACTAAACTTCTAATCGTATGATATTTTGATATATCAATACTACTACCTGTAACTAAGCTTTGGATATATTCAAGTAATTCTTTAACTATTTCTTCACTTAGTTCTGGGATATTTATAATTATACTACTAGGGAACATTTTACTTAGAGCTCTATCAAGTGGTATATCTTGATTGCTTTCGACATCGAAATAAGTTGAATCTTGTGATAGATTAATTATTAGTTTAATTGGTAGACACTCTTTTTTA
Source organism: uncultured Clostridia bacterium (assembly GCA_947304495.1). The sequence goes on from CAMZBG010000006.1 coordinate 22,351, forward strand.
GTTTTTTCTAAATTAGCAGTCCATTGATTATTCATGGCATCGTTAAAAAGAAAGTCTTTGGAATAGCGATAACCATTATCTCTAAGATATGATGAATGATAATATGTATTTGAAATAAGTTGTAATCTTATGCCATTTATTTTGGCTATACCGCTTAATAATTCTATTTCAATTGGAGTAAGATTACTATATTCATTAATTGAATTATCTATTATTATGATATAGTTATCCGGTCTTTTATCATCAATTACAGTACATATTTCACTATCTGGATCTATTTTTTTGAACTCTGCGACTAAATCTATTTCATCGTCATCAGCTTTGTCTTTAATAACTTCTAATAATAGATTTAAAACATCAATATCACTGTTTTCAAAGAATACGCAGTCTTCATAAAAATGCCTTTCAAACCAATCTGCTATATTTATATTTGCAGGAATAGTATGTCCACATAATACACATTCATAAAGAGGACCTTTGATAGCTGTGTCTAAATTATTATCTCTTGATACTTTTTGTCTAACTGGATGATTGCAAGTACCAGATTTTTGGAAAGTTAGGTATGTTTCTTTTGATTTTTCATCATTATGAAATTCTCTACTTAATTTAGGATTTTGCTTAAGTAAAGAAAGAAAGGCACTTTTTTTATTTCCAATTATACAACATCCATATATTGTTAGTAATGTGCTATTATTAGCAGCAATTTTATTTTTAATTATTTTAACTAACTCTTTCTTTTTCATAGATACTCCTTCTTAATTATCTAGTTTGTTTCTTTAGCTTTGTATTATATCACAGATAAGTTAATTGTCAATGATAATAAAAGCACTAACTATGTTAGTGCTTCTTATATTATTTAGTTTCTTTTAGTACGTATTTATAGAATAATCCAGCAAGAAATGCACCGATGATTGGAGCAAGGATAAAAATCCATACATTAGATAGAGCATCTCCTCCTTGTAATACAGCTGGAGCTAAACTTCTGGCTGGGTTAACACTTGTTCCAGTGAATGGAAGACCAAATAAGTGGACAAGTACAAGTGTAAGACCAATTACAATACCAGTAACGTGTCCATTTTCTTTTTTGTCAGTAACACCAAGTATTGTTGTTGTAAATATAAATGTCAAGATTACTTCAACAACTAGAGCTATCCAGATTGTAGTTTCACCCACTAGTCCATTGGCACCTAATGCAGAAAAACTATTTAATGAAAAGGCAAGTAATAGTGATCCAACAAAAGCTCCAATTATTTGAGCAATGATGTAACGGATACATTCTTTAACATCCATTTTGCCAGCGACAGTTAAGGCAATTGATACGGCTGGATTAATGTGACAACCTGATACATTACCAATACTGTAAGCAGCAGCTACGATTACAAGACCAAATGCTAGAGAAGTAGCTACTAGATTAACACCAGATGTTACAGCAACACCACAAGCAATAAGTGTTAGTAGCATTGTTCCTACACCTTCAGCAATATACTTTCTCATTCTACACCTCCTTAATATCATTATATAACAAATTGTAATTATGTAAATATGTAATATTACATAAAATAAACATGAAAATGATGAATAAGAAGAAAACTCTAACAATAGTTAGAGTTTTTAATAATTAGTCTTGTGGTAAAAATTATTCTGATGATGCCATAAATGCTTTAACAGAATTTCAAGAACAGTATTTTGAACATATAATTATTAGAAAAAAGAATACTAATTAATTTTAGTGTATATATTTACTTATTTAAGTATTATGTTATAATATTTAAATTAAAGAGGTGATATTATGGCAGTTATACTTCCATATGATAAAAGAGTTGACAAAATTATACAGTCTGAATGGCCTAAATTTATGGGTGCTTTTGTTTTACCTAATGGTGATATTAAGCTAGTGGATGAATATATAAGTTATGCTTTTGAATATATAAAAAATAAATTAAATGATGAGCAACAAATACTATGGGATATGTGGCTAGATGCAGGGAAAAATAGTTTACGTTGTGGTATCGATGGCTATAGTAGATTTTTGTTGCAAGTGTGCAATATGGATATTATAAATTTTGATGGTAGAACAATTGTTACAACTGATCCATGTGAATATATAAAATATTTTAATTGGTATTTGGCAGGTTTTGATTTAGGTTATTATGTTTCTATGAAACCAGATGAATATGGTAACGGCTTTGCTTCATATGATAAAGAATGCTTACCTGGTGATTTGGTATTAAATAGACAATATAAAAAAGATGCTGATGATATAAAAAGCAGAGTGTTATATCAAGATATATCAAAATATTTTAGGGAATAAAAAAGTCAACTACATTAGTAGTTGATTTTTATAATACTTTTAAAATGTCTTTAAATTCAGTATATCCGCTTTCTGAATTAATATGGCCTCCATCATTTATAATGTATTGTTCATTAGAAATAGTATCAGCAAATTCTTTTTCTACTTCAAAATTAACATATGGATCATTATCTGAATAAAAGCATACGATATCATTACAATATTTTTTAATATCTTTTAAATTGTTTAAAAACATAGGTTTATTTACAGTATCATATTCTGTATTTATTCCTAAATAATTGTTGAATCCACATACAAATATTAATTTTTTAACTTTTATCATTTTATTGATTAGGTATTTACATACGAATACTGGGGCGATACTATGGGCAATAATAGTGGTGTTTTCATTGATTGTTATTTTATCTAATTCATTAGCCCAATTTTCAAAGGTTTGATTTCCAATACCAATAGGCATTTGCGGTACGATAACATTTAGATTTTTAGTTTCTAATTCTTTTTTTAACCATGGGAACCAATTGCCATCTTTTGATCCAAAACTACCATGTAAAATTATATAATTATTCATAAAATCACCTTCAAAATTATTATAACCTATTTGTAGGCTGGTATAGTAATTTTTTTATAACATTTTTTGGAAACACCAGGTACATCTAATTGTGGTACTTCTAAGCCAGGTACACCATTTTTGTTTGTTGTATAGCCATTAGGGCATTCATAATTATACTGGATATCAGTTGCTATTTTTCTTGTACAAGTATTTTTATCTATATATGTATAACCATTTGGACAATTAGCTTCCCAACCAGCATTATATGTAAAGCTTTTTACACATTTACCTTCTATTAAACTGAAACCTTCTACACAGATGTTTTCATATACATAGTCTGAATAACCATAAATGTAACATTTTGTTCCGTGTAATTCTTGGTCACCAATACAATAATACATAATTTGTCCTGTTCTTATATCGATGCGCGAAGCGGCATCTACAATAATCGTAAGTCGACATTTGGTATCGTTATATGGTAAGGCACCTGGTAAGCAGGTTCTTTTTTTTGCTGGTTCATGGGACATAGTGTAAGTACATATACTACCGACGAGGGTTGAAGCAGACACTATTATATTATTACTACTTTTATATGTATTATCACAATAATATTTAATTGTTGGAGGAATTGTTTCGACTTTAGTACATGTATTGTTTTCTAATTGGTAGCCATCAATGCAATATTTGGTAGCAAAGGCATCAACAGTTTCGATTTTAGTACATAGATTATCAGATAATTTGTAGCCACTAGGACATTTTAATCTATAATTTTTGATTATTATGGCAATTGTTATTCCTATGATAAGGCATAATATAATAATTAATATGATTGATTTCTTTTTCATATATTCCACCTATATTATTCTATTTATACTTTAATTCTAACATAAACTGATATTTCTTTCAATAATTACATATATGTAAAGAATTACATTTTCTGTTTATACTTTATATGTTATAATAGTTTTGAATAAAAATTGGAGGATATGATGAGAAAAGTATTATTAATTATTGTTTTTAGCTTGTTACTGATTACTGGATGTAAGAAAAATATTATTAAGGAGAGTGAAGTAAAAATGTCTAATATAAAAGTTATTATAAATGATACAACATATGTGCTTAATTTAGAAAATAATAAAACGGTAGAAGAATTTATTGATTTATTACCACAAGAATATCAAATGAGTGAATTGAATGGTAATGAAAAATATGTTTATATGGATAATGTTTTAACTATAAATTCATATAATCCTGAACATATAGAAAAAGGTGATGTAATGCTTTATGGGGATAATTGTTTAGTAATATTTTATAGATCATTTGATACATCATATAGATATACTAAAATAGGACATATTGATAATCTGGAAGATTTAGGGCATGATAGTATAATTGTTAAATTTGAAAAATAATTATATTCTTGTGTTATAATGTTTATGATAGGTGTGATTATAGTGTTTTTAAATATTATATTATTAGTTTTTGGATTTATTTTATTAATTAAAGGAGCTGATTTTTTTGTTGATGGTGCCAGTTCAACGGCACAGAATTTTAAAGTATCAAAAATGTTGATAGGTTTAACAATAATAGCTTTTGGTACAAGTGCTCCTGAATTTGCTGTTTCTATGCAGTCACTAGCTAAGGGTAGTACGGATATGCTATTAGGTAATGTAATAGGAAGTAATATCTTAAATATATTATTAATATTGGGAGTAGCTTCTTTTATACATCCAATAAATATTAAGGATAATACTGTTAAGAAAGAGTTACCTTTATGTATGTTGATTTCTACATTATTGGTTGTATTATTTTTAGATATTAAATTAGCCGATGGATTGGTAAATCAGATAACTAGATCAGATGCTATTGTAATTCTATTATTCTTTACAGTTTTTATTTATTATTTGATAGCATTAGCTAAACAAAAAAGAGAAAGTAATGAGGAAGAAAAACCACCTTTTAAATTAGGTAAATCGCTAATTTTAGTTGTAATTGGCTTAGTTGGTATAATAATAGGGAGTAATATGGTTGTTAATAATGCTTCATCAATAGCTATAAAATTAGGCTTAAGTGAGAGAATTATAGCACTTACAATAATAGCTTTTGGTACATCTTTACCAGAATTAGTTACTACAGTAGTATCTTCTAAAAAAGGTGAACAGGACTTACTTCTTGGTAATATAATTGGTAGTAATATTTTTAATGCATGTGTGGTATTAGGAATACCTGTTGCTTTATATGGAACGATAACTCCGGCAAGCTTTAATTATATCGATTTAATTGCTTTAATTTTTTCTTCATTTTTACTATTTGTATTTGCAGAAACTAAGCGTACTATAACTAGGTTTGAAGGTTGTTCTATGCTTATAATATTTGCTGTATATTATATTTTAGTATTTGTTGTATAATAACATTTTTATAATATTGTGTAGTTAAAAAAATATGGTATAATAATATTGGTGATGAAATGATAAAATCTAAAGGTTGGAATTGGAAAATTGTAAAAGATGATTCAAAATGTGTTTGGAAAAACCCAAGTATTGAATCATATTATTTGCTAAATCGATGGTCTAGTTTAAAAATGAAAAGCTTTTTAGATCTTGGATGCGGTTTAGGTAGACATACAATTTTATTTGCACAAAATGGATTTAATGTATCTTGTTTTGATATTAGTGAGGAAGCTATTGATAGAACTAGAAAATGGTGTGAAGAAGAAAATCTAAAATGTGATTATAAAGTTGGAGATATGTTAAAATTGCCATACAAAGATAATGAATTTGACTGTATTCTTTGTAGAAATGTTATATCACATACTGATACAGAGGGAATGAAAGTAATTGTAAATGAGTTAAAAAGGGTATTGAAAAAAGATGGAGAATGTTATTTAACATTAGGCTCAAAAGATACTTGGGGATTTAAACAAGAAAGTTGGCCACTTAAAGATCCAAATACAAGATTAAAAATGGAGGAAGGGCCAGAATTTAAAACTCCACATTTTTATGCAGATTATAATCTTTGTAAAGAACTTTTTAAAGATTTTGAAATTGTTACTATATATCAAGTTATAGATTACTCAGAATCTAATGGTAAATTATTTGATTCTTACCATTATCATTTATTAATAAAAAACACTAACAAATAAGTTAGTGTTTTAATATTCAAAACGAAGATAATCATAGGGATTTAAAACTTTTATTTTCTATTTAAATATGATTCTCTATTACAATAATACTCTTTAGATATAAGTATTTCTTCATCTTTAAAATATGATGATTTTTTATTTCCAACATATTTAAATCCAAGTTTTTCCATTATCTTCCAAGAACCAGGATTAATTTCAGCTGCACTTGTTTTAATTTCAGTTATTTCTACTTCGTTAAACATAAAATCTAATACTGCTATAGCAGCTTCAGTAGCATATCCTTGTCTTTGATAATTAGGATCTATATACCAGCCAACATCTCTTATATTTTCTGGTTCATTATCTTTAGGCTGACAAGTTATTTGGCCAATAACAATATCAGTTTCTCTTAGAAAAATACTCCAAGTATATTTTTGACTATTCTCTTGTAATCGAATACTTTCAATTTTTTGCTCATAAAAGGGCTTTTGTCTTTCCCAATCTGATAATTGTTCAATAAATAGTTTTCTAGCATTCTTTAAATCATTAATATCTTCTTTGTTAAGGTTGTTTTTAATAAATATTCTATCAGGTGTAGGAAAATAATATCTGTTTACATTTTCATCAATCAATATCTCCCATAATCTATGTTGTTCTTTCATAGTAGGAATTCTTAATTCCAATCTATTAGTATACAAATTTTTAGAATTTAGCTTATTCATAAGTATCAACTCCTAAAGATATTATATCATGAAAAAAAGTAGCTAGGCTACTTTGATTAACTTAATGGCAGGGGATGAGAGAATCGAACTCCCAACAGTGGTTTTGGAGACCATTATTATACCATTTAACTAATCCCCTGTGGGTTTGCAATATATAATTTATCATAAAAAAGAGAATTTAGCAATAATTTACTATAAATTTTTATGCGTAAATATTTTGTGTTTCTGCTTTTTAAGGTGTAAAATTGTGTAAAAAAACGGCATATTATTGTTTTATATATGTGATATATGGTAAACTAGTTATTGGAGATATCAATATGAAATTAAGGAAAAATGATAAAAATAATAACAGGAAGAATAATAAGAATAAAGAAAAGATAATGGAACTTAAAAGGAATATTGCTGAAGAAAAGAAGAATATTAAAAGGGAAAAGAGAAGTATTAGAAGATTAAAGAGTGCTGAATTTAGAAAGACTAAATTTGGGAAAGTAGTTAGTAAAACATTTTTCTTTCTAAGTGATGATAGGGATAGTTATTCTTTTTCAGAGTTATTCGTGGTAACTTTAATTTCTTTGGCCGTAGGTGCTTTTGCTTGCTTTTGTGTGTTTACAATACTTTCTGGTGGTAGAAATTATTTTAAAATGTCTCAGCAATTAGATAAATTTTATGACGTTTATGATGTTTTAATTGATAATTATAATGGAGATTTAGATGAGGATTTTTTAATTGAGGCTGCTATTAATGGAATGGTTTCTTCTGTTGGTGATGTGTATACAAATTATAGCGATGCAAATGATACTGGAAGTTTCAATGAACAAGTAAATGGTACTTATGAAGGCATTGGATGTACTATTAGGGGTAATGATAAGGAAATTGCAATTGTAGATGTATATAAGGATACTCCAGCTAGTAAAGCAGGATTAAAGAAAGATGATATAGTTAAGACTGTCGATGGAAAAGATGCATTAAAACTTGGTGTTGATGGAGTAGCTAATTATATTAAGAATGAAGCTACTGGTAAGATTAAAATAGATGTATTGCGTGGCGAAGAAAAATTATCTTTTACTTTAGAAAGAGGAAAAGTAGAGATACCAGCAGTTACTTCAAAGATATATGAAGAAAATGATAAAAAAGTAGGGTATATTGATATATCAATATTTTCTTCTGTTTCGGCAAAACAGTTTAGTACGACACTTAAAAAACTTGAAAAGGAGAATATAAGTGGTTTAGTTATTGATGTTAGAGATAATAATGGGGGATATTTATCAAGTGTCAATGATATTGTTAGTACTTTACTTCCCAAGGGAAATATAATCTATAAAATAGAAAAAGGAAGAAAGATAAATGTTACTAAGGATAAAACTACTGAGAAAAGAGAATATCCAATAGCAGTTATTACTAATAATAATAGTGCATCAGCTTCTGAAATATTAGCGGCTGCTATTAAAGAAAGTTATAAGGGATATGTAGTTGGTACTAAAACATATGGTAAAGGTACAGTTCAACAGGTTAAACAATTATCTGATGGTAGTATGGTAAAATATACGATTGAGAATTGGCTTACACCAAATGGTAATTGGATAAATGATAAAGGAGTAGAACCTACTCATGAGGTTACATTAGATAAAAAATACTATGAAACTTATGAAGATAAAGATGATAATCAATTGCAGAAGGCATTGAGCTTAGTTAGTGAATAATTAGAATGTGAGGTATATATATGTGTGGCTTTGTAGGATTTGTCGATAAAGTAGATAATAAGAAAAAAATAGTTAAGGATATGGCGGATATTATAAGACATCGTGGACCGGATAGTGATGGATATTATTGTAATGATAATATTGCTTTAGGTTTTAGAAGATTATCAATTATCGATCTTGATGGTGGCTCACAGCCTATATATAATGAAGATAAAACTAAGGCAATTGTATTTAATGGGGAGATATATAATTACCAAGAAATTAGAGATGAATTGGTTAAAAAAGGATATAAATTTAAGACTAAATCTGATACTGAAGTAATACTTCATGGATATGAGGAATATAAGGAAAAAATCTTAGATAAACTTAGGGGGATGTTTGCATTTATTATTTATGATGTAAATGATAATAGTGTATTTGGAGCAAGAGATTTTTATGGAATAAAACCAATGTATTATTATCTTACTGATAGTGAATTTATGTTTGCATCTGAGATTAAAGCATTTTTAGGACACCCAAATTTTAAAAAGGAATTAAATATTAATATGTTAAAACCATATTTAACATTCCAATATAGTGTAGGAGAGGATACTTTCTTTAAAAATGTATATAAGTTGAGACCTGGTCATTATTTTAAATATAAAGATGGTAAATTAGAAATAGAAAAGTATTATGAAATAGATCTTACTAGTGATAAGAGTAAAACTTTAGAAGAATGGAAAGATATTATTAGAAAAGAACTTAATGAATCAATTAAATATCATAAGGTTAGTGATGTTGAAGTTGGAAGTTTTCTATCTAGTGGAGTAGATTCTTCAATTGTGGCTACACTTAGTGATGTTGATAAGACTTTTACAGTTGGATATGATAATAAAAAGTATAGTGAAATTGATTATGCGAAAGAGTTATCAGAGAAAATTGGAGTTAAGAATATTAGTAAGAAGATAAGTAAACAAGAATACTTTGATAAATTTAGTTTAATTCAATATCATATGGATGAACCATTAGCTGATCCATCAGCAGCTGCTTTATATTTTGTTACTAATACTGCTAGTAAGTATGTAAAAGTAGCATTGTCTGGTGAGGGCGCTGATGAGATATTTGGTGGATATAATATATATCATGAGCCTTATTCAGTTAGTTGGTATAATAAAATTCCATATTTTATAAGGAGAGGTATAGGAATAGTAGCTTATCCATTTAGAAATCATACAGGATTTAATTTCTTAGTTAGGAGGAGCAAGAAATTAGAAGATAGATATGTAGGTAATGCTTTTATCTTTGAACCAGTTGAAGCTAATAAGATTATTAAGAATAAGGATAAGCATACTTTTAAAGAGTTTACTAAACCTTATTATGATAAAGCTAAGAACTATGATGCTGTAGGAAAAATGCAGTATATTGATTTTAATTTTTGGTTAATTGGAGATATATTGCTTAAGGCCGATAAGATGAGTATGGCTAATTCTTTAGAGGTAAGAGTACCTTTCTTGGATAGAGTATTAATTTCTAATGTTATTAGTATTCCTTCAGAGTATAAGATTCATGGTAATGAAACTAAATATGCTTTTAGACAGGTATGTAAGGAAACTTTAGATCCTAAATGGGCAAATAAGAAAAAATTAGGATTTCCAGTACCAATTCGTGAATGGATTAAGGATGAAGATGTCTATAGTAATATATATGAGATGTTTAGTAATGCTGGTGAATTTTTTGATACGAAGAGAATTATTAAATTACTAGAAAATCATAAAAAAGGAAAAAGAGATAATAGTAGAAAAATATGGACTATTTATTCATTTCTTATATGGTATCAAGAATATTTTGTAAAAAGATAATATATTGTTATAGAAAAGAGGAATTTATATCCAATAATTAAAATTAAAGCTGGGAATAGTATAAAACCATATATGGCGGAGGATGTCGATGCTTTTCATCTCTATTGTGGTGATGAAGATTATGAGCTATTCACGGCAAGATTAACAATAGATGGAAAAAAAAGCTATGTTTGTTTTGGAATAATTCGTGAATATGCCGATGACGGTAGCTTTGTAACGTATGCATGTGATACTTTGCCAACCGATAAATCAAGACCCTATTGTACTGCGTTTGTAACTGCACTATATACTAATTACGTAAATATGATGAATAAAAAAAATAATGGTAAAAATATGCCTAATAAGCGACCAATGCAGGTGTTGAATGGTATACAGGGTTATGATTATTTGCTTAGACCGCTTAATCCTAGTAAACTTGTTTGTGGTCTTGATGATGATCGTGGGGTTATAACATTAATTTCAGCAGAAGAATTTAAAACAATGTTTTTTGATAAGGCAAAAGAAACGATGAAGGGTCAAAAAATTCAACTTGCAGAATTACGTTCGAAGGTTGGGGAATTAGGAATACAATTAGCACAAAAGGATGCGCTTATAGATGAATTGCGTGCTGATAATGAAGCTCTTAGAAATGTGCTTTCTGAACTTCAAAAAAATATTACAGATGTATTAAATATGACATATTCTGGAGGAACACAAAAGCGTTAAATAACGCTTTTTCTATTTACTTTTCTATTAGTAAATGCTATAATTTTATTATAAGTGAGGTAACAAAATGGCAAAGAAGAAACATAAAAAAAGTAAGGAAAAATTTGAATATGGTAATGAGATAGTTGGAGTATTATTGATCTTATTATCTATAATTGGAATGTTAGGATATGGAAGAGCTGGTAATTTTATTAGAGGCTTTGCTGTTTTTCTTGTGGGAACTGCTTATTTTCCATTACTTGTTATCTTTTTAATATTAGGGGTATATTTAATTATTAAAAGGAAAGCTCCAAAGATGATTTCGAGAACTTCAATTGGGGTATATTTAATAATGATGTCTGTTTTGACTTTATTACATTTAGAATATGTAAAAAAAGTTCAGACAACAGAATTAATTACTGAGACATTTAAGAATGTGTTATTGGCATTTAGAAGTGCTGATGTTATTAAGAATACTGGTGGAGGTATATTGGGAGCATTACTTGGTTATGCTTTCAATTGGGCTTTTTCTGTAGATGGGATTATGATTGTAATTATTACATTAATGATTCTTGGAGTAATTCTTGCATGTAATACATCTATTCTTAATATGTTTAAGAAAATTAAACTTCCTAGTTTTCTAGATGATGAGGATGATGATGAGGATGATGATGAAGAGGATGAAGAAGATAATGAGGAAGAAGAAGTTGAGGATAAGCGTATTGTGATATCTTCAATTGAAGAATTAACTAATAAGAAAGAAGAAGTTAAAGAAGAAAATGATGCCGATATTCCAATTAAGGCTCCAAGTGAAGGTAATGTAGAAGCGGCACCTATAGAGAATGTAACTGAAAATGTTAATTATAAGTTACCTTCAATTAATTTGCTTAAGACTGTAAAGAATGTCAATAGTAAAGAAAATGAAATAAATGCTAAGAATAATATAGCTAAATTAGAAGAGGTATTAAAAGTATTTGAGATATCTGGAAAAATAGTTCAAGTTAATATTGGACCTACAGTAACGCAATATGAATTAGATTTAAAAGCTGGTACTAAAGTAAATAAACTATTGGGTATTCAAAGAGAAATTGCTTTAGCAATGGCTGCTAAAGATGTTAGAATTCAAGCTCCAATACCTGGCAAGAATACAATAGGTATTGAATTACCAAATAAAGTAAATGCTAGTGTATCGTTTAAAGAAGTATTAAGTAGTATGCCTGATATAAACGAGAAGACACTATTAGCAGTAGGGCTTGGTAAAGATATTATGGGTAAGGTTAAATGGTGTGAGATTAATGCTACACCACACTTACTAGTAGCTGGTTCTACTGGTAGTGGTAAATCTGTATGTATCAACTGTATTATTGCTTCAATATTAATGCGAAGTAGACCTGATCAAGTTAGACTTGTATTAGTGGATCCAAAAAAGGTAGAATTTTCTATGTATGAAGGTGTTCCACATTTGCTTAGTCCAGTAGTTACTGATCCAAAAAAGGCTTCTATTGCTCTTAAAAATATCGTTTTAGAAATGGAAAGAAGATATGAATTATTAGAACATACGAAAAATAAAAATATAACGGGTTATAATAAATTCTGTGAGACACATCCAGAATATAAAAAATTACCATATATTGTAGTTATTATCGATGAGTTGGCTGATTTGATGTTAGTAGCTGCAAAAGAAGTAGAAGACTCAATTATGAGAATAACGCAAATGGCTAGAGCAGCAGGTATTCACTTAATAGTTGCTACGCAAAGACCTTCAACAGATATTATTACTGGTGTTGTTAAAGCTAATATTCCTTCTAGAATTAGTTTTGCGGTATCTAGTCAAATAGATTCACGTACTATCTTGGATATGGGCGGTGCTGAAAAATTACTTGGTAAAGGTGATATGTTATTTCTACCAATGGGTGAATCAATACCAATGAGAGTACAAGGTGCGTTTGTTAGTGAAGAAGAGATAGAAAAATTGGTAAACTATACGATTAGTCAACAGAAAGCAATCTATGATGAAACGCTTACTGTAGATAGAAGTAGTGAAAGTAGTTCATCAGCTAGTGGAGATGATTATGTGTCTGATGAAGAATATGATGATCCAATCTATAATGAGGTAGTCGATTTTGCGGTATCAACTGGTAAGATTAGTGCTTCTTTGATTCAAAGGAAGTTTAGACTTGGCTATAATAGAGCTGCTAGAATTGTTGATTTACTTGAGGAACGTGGTATAATAGGACCACCAAATGGTTCTAAGCCAAGAGAAGTATTAGTAAAATTAGAATCACATGATGATAATTAGGTGTTGAATATAAGTGTACAAGGAAGGATAATTAATTATCTTTCTTTTTATATATAAAAATTATTATTTATTCTTTTAAAAATAGATATTTTGTAGTAAAATTATATTGGTGATATGTATGGATAAGAGAGAACTACTAGATAAGTATAGTAGTATGTCTATAGATATAAATGATATATGGAGGTCTCTTTGACTTAAATAGTAAAATAGAGAGAAGAGATGAATTAGATAAGATAATTAATGCTCCCGATTTTTGGAATAGTAATAATAAGGATAATTATTTAAAGGAATATAATAGTTTAGTTAATTTAATAGATGATGTAGTTAATATTAAAAATAAGATAGATAGTAATATTGAATTATTAAATAGTGATGTAGATGATGAGTTATTAATGATTATCGATGAAGAATATAATGAGATATTTAATAACGTTAATAGACTTAGAATTGATACTTATTTATCTGGAGAATTTGATAAGAATGATTGTCTACTGGAAATACATGCAGGAGCAGGAGGAACTGAGGCATGTGATTGGGCAAATATGTTATACAGAATGTATACGAGATATTTAACTAAGAATGGATATAAATATATTGAACTTGATAGGCAACCTGGTGAAGAAGTTGGTATAAAATCGGTAATGATCGATATTAGTGGTAAGAATGCTTATGGATATCTTAAGGGTGAGATAGGAGTTCATAGATTAGTTAGAATTAGTCCTTTTGATGCAAATAAGAGAAGACATACTTCGTTTGCTTCAGTATTGGTAACACCTAAGGTGGATAATAATATAGATATTGTAATAAATGAAAGTGATATTAGAGTGGATATATATAGAAGTAGTGGACCAGGAGGGCAGGGAGTAAATACCACTGATTCAGCAGTAAGAATTACGCATATACCTACAGGAATTGTAGTTACTTGTCAAAATGAAAGAAGTCAGATTAGAAATAAAGAAACAGCTATGGAAGTACTTAAAAATAAATTATATATGTTAGAATTAGAAAAGAAAAATAAGGAACTTAGCAATATCAAGGGTGATATGATGACAATTGGCTTTGGTAGTGGTAAGAGAAGTTATGTAATGTGTCCATATACATTGGTAAAAGATAATGATAGTGGATATGAGAGCAGCAATGTGGAAGCTATATTAGATGGTGAAATAGGGGAAATGTTAGAAAAGAATATAAGGAGGTAAGTATGATATTTAGGAAGTTTAGGGAAAAACGTTTAGATGATTTAATTAAGCGTGTCGATAAGAAAAATATTGTTAAGAGATATATTATGCTTACTGCGGGATGTTTAATTGTAGCGTTTGTATTTAATTTGTTTTTCCTTAGATATAGTATTGTATGTTTTGGGGTTAGTGGGATATCAATTGTAGTAAGTAAATTTGGAGTTAATCCTTCAGCGTTTATAATGATAGCTAATTTAATTTTACTAGTAATTAGTTACTTCTTTTTGGGAGTAGAAGATACGAGACATCAAATATTAGGTTCATTAATATATCCAATATTTATTAGTTTGACGGAATACGTTACTAATAAGATAGATTTGGGTAATTTAGAGATGATTGTTATAGCAGTTATTGGCGGTGTACTTGCTGGTATTGGATCTGGATTAATATATAAGAGTGGATATGGTACTGGTGGAACTGATATTGTCGGTAATATGATTGTTAAGTATTCAAAAATATCAATGGGTAATGCGATGATGTGTATTAATGTTGGTATTATAACTATGGGTAAATTAGTATTTTCTTGGAAGACTATTATGTATGCAGTAGTAGTAGCTTATTTAATGTCAATGTTTACTGATAAAGTATTATTAGGTATATCTAATAGTAAAGCATTTTATATAGTAGTACCTAAGAATAAGGATGATATTGTGAGAGACTTCTTAACATCATTACCTGGTGTAGGTAGTACAATAATTGAGGCTCATGGTGGCTTTTCTAACGATAAACAGACATTAATATTAGCAGTTGTACCTACGAGAATGTACTTCTTAATTAAAGAGGGATTATATGAAATAGATAAGGGTATATTTTATCTAGTGTGTGATTCTTATGAAGTAAGTAGTAAGGATGATTATTATGGCTAGTTTTGATGTTGAGAGTTTTGTAAAAGAATTACATAAAAAAAATTTTGGTCATAATTTATTCTTATTTGTTATAGGAATGTTAGTTATGGCCGTGTCATTTAATTTGTTTTTTGATCGATATGATGTAATTCCTACGGGTAGTAGTGGATTAGCATTATTACTATCTGACTTTTTTCCAATACATATATCTTTAATGATATTTATTGTCAGTTTAGTATGTTTAATATTAGGTTTAATATTTTTTGGATATGAATATGCTTTAAAAATGTTAATGATAACAATGATATATCCTTTTTTTGTATCATCGACGTTATTTATTACTAATATGATTGATTTAGAGGATACATCAATGTTTTTGATGATGGTAATTGGTGGGGCTATGTTAGGATTTGGTACTGGTCTTATTAGAAATAGCGGATATAGTACTGGAGGATTTTGTGTTATATTTGATTTAATGCATAAATATTTGCATATAAGTATAGGAATGGCTACGATAATTGTCAATGTGATACTTATAGTATCTTCTGGTTTTATATTTGGATTTTTGAGTGCTGTATATGCATTTATTGCTTTGTTAGTATCATCATATATTGTAGATAGAGTAATGATAGGGATATCTGATAATAAAGTATTCTATATTGTTACTGATAAGCCTTTAGAGGTTATGGAATATGTTAATGATAAATTACATTATGATATAACGATTGTTAATGCTAGAGGTGGATATACGAATAAGAAAAAGAAGATGCTTATGAGTGTTGTGTCTACGATTGATTATGTTAAGTTAAAAGAATTAGTAAAAGAAATAGATAAGAAAGCATTTTTCTTGATATTAGATGCTTATGAATCAAATGTGAAAAAGAAAATGTAAATATATGTAAATTAATATAAATGAGTTTAATCTGTTATAAATATTTGTTATAATATAAATAATAAGGTAGGTGTAGTTATGGATTTAATTAGAATTACTGACGTACAAAAAACTTATAAAACGGGTACTGTGGCTTTATATGATATAGATTTGTCAATTGCTAAGGGTGAATTTGTATTTATTATAGGTGCTAGTGGAAGTGGTAAATCAACTTTAATAAAGATGCTATATCGTGAAGAAAAACCGGATAGGGGTTCTATTATGATAGGTGGTATTAATGTTGCTAAACTTAAGGATAGAAAAGTATATATTTTGAGAAGAAAATTAGGTGTAGTTTTCCAAGATTTTAAGTTGTTACCAAGACTTACAGTTTATGAAAATGTAGCTTTTGCAATGGAAGTATTCAATTATGATAAAAGAAAAATTTATGAACGTGTTATGGAAGTACTTGAATTAGTTGGACTTAAAAGCAAAGCAAGACAATATCCAGATCAATTAGCAGGTGGAGAGCAACAGAGAGTAGTTATTGCTAGGGCTATTGTCAATAATCCTAAACTTTTAATATGTGATGAACCTACCGGTAATTTGGATCCAGATACTAGTATGGGAATTATGAAAGTATTGGATGATATTAATAAGATGGGAACAACAATTATTATGACTACCCATAATAGAGATATTGTTAATAAGATGAAGAAAAGAGTAGTAGTTATTCATGAAGGTAAGATAGTACAAGATTATGAAAGAGGTAAGTATTATGAAGTTCTTTAGAAGTATAAATAGATATTTTAGGGATGCTGGAAAAAGTGTCATAAGAAATTTTTCATTGTCTTTAGCTTCAATTTCTTGTATAACAATTACTTTGATAGTAGTAGCATTATCAATGGTATTATCTTATAATGTAGAAGAAATGACTAAGCATGTAAGTAGTAATATATCAATTGTTGTATTCTTAAAGAGTGAGACAACAGAAGAAGAGATAAAACTTGTTAAAGATAATATTAATAGACTTGATAATATAGAAGAAGTTACTTTTAAATCTAAAAAAGAATATGCAGAAGAAACTAAGAAACTAGATGAAAGATTTTCAATTATTGTCGATAGTTGGGATGATGATAGTATTCCACTTTTAGATAGTTATGAAGTAAAAGTAACTGATATTGAATTAATTGGGGAAACGGCTAATAAAATTAAGAAAATGGATCATGTATTTACAGTTAATTATGGAGAAGAATATATTGAATCAGTAATTACAATATTTGGAGTTATTGAAAAGGTATGTCTTGGAGGAGTAGTAGCTTTAGTATTAGTTACCGCCTTCTTAATTGCTAATACGATCAAATTAGCAATATTTGCTAGAAAGACAGAAATTGAAATAATGAGATTAGTTGGAGCATCTAATATGGCAATAAAGATACCATTCTTAATTGAAGGATCATTTATTGGTATGCTTGGATCTATAATTCCAATTATCATTATGATATATGGATATGAAGCATTATATAATTATTTGGGAGGACAATTATTTACATCATCATTAGGTAAATTAGTTCCACCATATCCATTTATTATATATAGTTCAGCTATCTTATTAGTAATTGGACTTTTGGTTGGTATGTTTGGTAGTAGTAGAGCAGTTAAGAAATATTTAAAAATATAGAGGTGTGTAATGGTTAAAACAGTATTAATTAAATTATCTGGAGAGTCTTTAGCAGGAAATAATAGTGATAAAAGAGGACTTGATGATGAATATGTAACAAAAATATGTGAAAGAATAAAAGCAATACATGAAGCGGGAACACGTATAGGAATAGTTGTCGGTGGTGGTAACTTTATGCGTGGTGGAAGAACTTCTAAAGTAATTGATAGGGAAGTCGCTGACTATATTGGTATGATGGGAACTGTTATGAATGCTTTAGCTTTGTATGATGGATTTACACGTGTAGGTGATTCAAGTTATGTACAAAGTGGTTTAGATGTAGCTTCACCTTATGTAAATAGATTAGATGCAAGTGAAGCAGTCAAAGAACTTGATGATGGTAAGATAGTTATTTTTGGCGGTGGAACAGGACATCCAGGATGTTCTACCGATACAGCTTCAGCTGGTAGAGCAATCGATATTAAGGCTGATATGATAATTAAACTTACTAATGTTGATGGGGTATATGATAAGGATCCAAATAAATATAGTGATGCTGTTTTATACGATGAATTATCTTTTGATTATGTATTAGAACATGAACTTGGAATTATGGATTTAGCTGCTATGGAAATGTGTAGAGATAATAATATTGAAATAGTGGTAGCTAATATCGATAAAGATAATGTTCTAAAAGATATTATTGATGATAAAAAAGTAGGAACAAGGGTTTATAAAAAATAAG